>JAABTD010000446.1 GCA_011390065.1 Desulfobacteraceae bacterium | reverse complement strand
GATGCCGATGATCACATAGACCGTGTGCAGGAGGCGTTTTAGGAGATAGGGGAGCATGTCGTGCCTATAATTGTCGATGCGTCATGCGATGGCTTCCATCCGCCGGTTGTGTTCGCCGAGGATGCACCGTTCCGCCACGCCGCTGATTTTGACGATGTAGTTCAGGCCGGTCCCGTCGCCGATGCCCAACATGCATTGGCTGTCGTGCATCCATTGGACCAGCTCGTCGGGAAGATGATCGTTCATCTCGCTGGGACCGGTCAGCCATGCGGACCGGGGTTTGGGGGAGAAAAACCGGGTGTGGGAAAACCAAACCTCATCGAATCCATGGAATACCCGATCATTCCGGCCTGCCTCCAGCAATTGCGCTGTGGTGATCCTCATGCTTTTTCCCACGATATCTCCGACTTCGGCCAATGATTTCAGATGGATGCTTTTATCGATGATAGCCCCGATATCCGTGTTGCTGTCCAGGCAGGTGATCAGGGCGTAGCGGAACCGCGATAAATGTTCTCTCGAATGAGAGAGAAACAGATGAACCGAGCTGTCGATCCATCCGCCGAGATAATGGGCGGGCGTGGGCACGGTTATTCTCCTTCCTCCATCGGTCTGGGCGGTTGACGCGGCGGTTTCTTTGACCAGTCCCAATCATGGACATGGGGATCGCCCGCCCCGGAATGGTCGTGGCCGTAGTCGATGTTTTTTGTCGCCTTGCCCCGGTTGTTGTAATGCCGCGTTTGGATCAAATTTCCACCTGCATCCCGCAGTGTTTCAGTGGAATTGGGCGTGCCGAATGCGGGGAGGCTGATGCGTGGTTTTTTAGCCATTTGTCAACCTCCCCACATCATCTGCATTGTAGGCTATTTCTTCGGCTCTGCATACCGCATGTTCAAAAAGCCGTCCCGCCGTCCCTCGTAATCGACGTTGTTGGCCACGCCGAAGACCTCGGGCACCACGTACATGAAGGCCCAGGGGCAGTCTTCATAAAGAATCCGGTCGATCTCGTGGTAGACTTTGGCGCGTTCTTCCCGGTCCATGACCGTCCGGCCCTTGTCGAGCAATTCATCGACCTTGGGGTTTTTATAATAGTAATCCCGGCTCTCGGAGTGGAACAGGGAATACATATACCGGTCGGGCTCCGGGGCGTCGTCCCACCAGTAGATGAACATCTGGTGCTGTTTGCCTTTGTACCGCTCCCACATGACGGCCCGCTCGTAGGGTTCCAGCGTGACCTTGATGCCCGCTTCGCCCAGGTTGGCGGCGATGACCTCGGCCTGCTCCTGGATCTGGGACATGTAGGTGGGATAGGCCAGCCGGGCTTCGATGCCGTCGGGATGGCCGGCTTCCTTGAGCAGCGCTTTGGCCTTGGCCGGATCGAAGGGATAGGGCTTCAGGTTGGGGTTGGCGCCAAAGGTGCGGGGGCTGATGGGACCCGCGCAGATGATCGCCTCGCCGTTGAACAGGGCCTTGCCGATGAGTTCCCGGTTGATGGCGTGGTTGACAGCCCGGCGGACCCGGACGTCGTCGAAGGGGGCTTCGTAGGTGTTGATGCCCAGGTAGGGCATGACGCCCATTTGCGGGGTCAGGTAGGCCTTGCCCGAATCCTTTATTTTTTCCCGCTGATGGACCGGCACGCCGCTGATGACGTGGGCCTCGCCCGTCACCAGGGCGGCGATCCGTGAGGCTTCTTCGGGGACGCCCTTGAAGATGACGGTTTTGTAGGCGGGCTTGGGGCCGTAGTAGCCGTCGTAGCGCTCCATGATCACGGAATCGCCCCGCTTCCATTCCTTGAGCTTGTAAGGTCCGCAGCCGACGGGGTTGGTGTTGTACTCGCTGTCGCCCACTTCGGCGATGTACTTGGGCGGCACGATGGGCAGGTAGTAGCCGAGCATGTAGAGGCCGGGGGCGTAGGGCGCTTCGGTTTTGATGGTGATCGTGTGGTCGTCGATGACCGTCAAGTCCGTGAAGGCCGACAGCTTGCCCTTGTGGGGGCACTGGATGTCTTCGTTGAAGACGCGGTCGAAGGAGAACTTGACGGCTTCGGCGTTGACCGGCTCGCCGTTGTGGAAGGTCGCATCCTTGCGCAGAAAGATTTTCCAGGTCAGGTCGTCCACTTTCTCCCATTTCTCGGCCAGGGCGGGTTTCACCGTGGCGTCTTCCTGGGGATGGAAGAGGGTGTCGTGGAGATTGTAGCAGGGACTCATGGTGGTCTGGATGGAACTGCGCATCAAATCCAGGCCGACG
>JAABTD010000242.1 GCA_011390065.1 Desulfobacteraceae bacterium | reverse complement strand
TCATGGCCTGTAAAGAGCCGGAAAGATCCTGCCGACCATTACACACTCTCGCGCTTTTTCTCACCCAATTCATCGATATTATCAACGCTGGCCGCAATCCAAGTGGCTGAGTCAAATTCTATCCAACTCAGGATGCATAATCCAACCGCCGCCACACCGACACCGCCCTTCCCACGCACAGCTCCGACCAGTCAAGTTCGCTCAGCACCGGCGGATAATCTGTTGAACTGCTGATCAGAACGAACCCGTGCTTCCATTGCTGGACCCGCTTGACGGCGGCGATGTTGTCTTCGAAATTGACCGCATAGATTTTGTTGTCGACCAACTGCCGGTCGTCCAGATCGACGATGACCACCGACCCGGGGGGGATCGCAGGGACCATGCTTGGTCCGCCGACCTTGAGCCCTACCAGCCGGTGGTTCTTCCGCCCGGTCAGGTCCCGCTCATTCAAGACGATGCTGGATGCCGGTTCCTCGAAGGGGTCGAAGATCATGCCCCGTTCCCCGGCGGCCAGTTTCCCGGATTCATATAAAGGGATGCCCCGGAACAGATCGATGTCCCCCTCAAGGGCTTCCTTCTGACCTTCCGATCCCACTTGTATCACCATCCCCAGGATCGGTTCGTCCATCCCTTCCAGGACCTTTCTCCCCAACATCAGAAAATCCATCAGGTCGTAACCGAAGGCATTGGCGATTTTGTTCTGGGTCGCGATGCTGAAGGATTTATGGGCCATCATCTCGCTCAGGGTGCTTTCGGCCACCTTGGCGACCCTGGCCACCTCTTTCTGGGATTTCAAATGGGAGGTTTTAAGGCAATACCGGAACGCGGCCCGAAAGCAGAGAGTGATTTTTGGGGTGTCCATGTTTCTTTCCATGTTTTCAAATGGTTGATGATATAAATTCGATAATGACGAATAAATCTTGACAATCACTTATATATTTCGTTATAAACGAATTAAACAGAAAACGCAACGGGAATCGACTCAAAAAAGGCATGTTTTATGGTTGGCATCATTATCGTAACCCACGGCGGACTCGGCGAAGCCCTTCTGGAAACCGCAATTCTGATCAATGGCCGCCGGCCCGAAAGGGTCACGGCGGTATCCATGGACGGCAAAACCGACCCGGAGGGCTTGCGCGATACATTGTCGGCGGCCATTAAATCGGTGAGCGGGCAGGGGAAAGCGGTCATCCTCACAGACATGTACGGCGGCACACCGTGCAATCTGAGCCTGTCGTTCATCAAAAAGGGCTGGATAGAAGTGATTTCGGCGGTCAACCTGCCCATCCTGCTGAAGGCCATCGACGCCCGGGAGCGGTTGGGCTTTACGGAACTGATGAACTGCCTGGAAGCCTGCGGCAAACGGAATATTTTCCGGGCCGTCGGCGTACTGGACGGGACTGCCGGCGCCGGGTGCCCGCTGGAAGTAAACCCCGTATGAACTACAGGAAGGAGAAAACAGACATGGCGATGCAATGCAACCGATGCGGCAAAAATTTCGATCAGGATCAGGTGGTCAACGTCGGGATCGGCGAAACACCCGTCTACTCATGCGAGGGATGCCTGTTGCCGGTGGAACAGGACCGGTTTTACGGGCGGTACCAGGTGCTGCCCATGCTCGATGCCGGGAATTGGCAGGTGGCGGGGCCGGTGTTTTCGGTGGGGTGACGCCCGGTCCATTCATCCTCCGCCGGCCTTTCGCAGCGTGTGGGCATGATAGGCGAACTGAAACACGTCGAGGGTATAGCTGGAAGAGAAATTGTATTGCATGATGGTCCCGCAGAATCCGGCGATGTAGTCGATGTGGGGGATGTGGCTGAATTCGTCCACGAAGCGGCGCAGGGGGTAGCCGTCCAGGTGCTTTGACATGCAGAAGCTGACGCCTTTTTGCTGGTCGAATTCCTTGTATTTCCGAATGATTTCGTCGATATGTCCGAGTCGGTCCAGATCCATGAATCCCGGCCAGTCGAATTTGCTGGTGAAGATGTTGCCCAGGGACAGGATCGCGTCGTGCATCTCACTCAGGTCGGGGACGCCGCCGTCGCCGGAGACGGCGTAGTCCAGGTACATGGGCAGAAACTGGGGGATGCCGATGGCGCCGGCGAAGCTGGAGGGAAAATCCCGCCGCAGGATGTCGATGCCGTACCGCTCGCAGTAGAGGATGAGTTCTTCCAGGCTTTTCCGGGCGGTCCGGATGATCCGCCGGGCCCGTTTTCGCATGAGCAGGTCCTCGGGCAGTTCCATGAATCCCACGATGGTGTTGTGTACCGGAAATGCGTCGTGCCGCCAGTTGTCGAATTGGCCTAAAGCCGTCTCCTTGTACAGGATGGCGGCGGCGATCTCCCGGTTGACGGAAAATCGTTTTTCCAGCTCGTCGTAATACCGGTCGTATTGCGCCAGATGGGCGACGATTCGCCGTGCAACGGCCTGGACCTCCGCTTCGGTTCGGGTCCTGAAGGGCGGGATGACCCGTTCGGACATCCGTTCCACCGGGATCATGTCCACCCGCTTTGCCTTGTCCGAAGAAAAGATGGCCATGATTCGGGCGTGGGCCACGCCGTTTTGGCGGAGGGATCGGTAAAGCGTTCGGTAGCGGTCTTCATGTTTTGAAAAGGGCGATAGCAGGGTCTCCGGCATATCGGTGTCGTTGTCTGCCGAGGCGATGCCGATAAAAACCAGAAGAGCGAGGGCGAAGAGGCAGCCGATTTTCAGTCCTGAGAGGGCGATCATTTTCATCCAATTGACTTGCATATAGCGTTTCTCTTTTCTCCTTCTGTTCCGTGCATGGGTAAGCTTCATTCTGCACCCCTGAGCATGGCGCCCAAAATTAAAAAATGATGCCGAGCGTCCTTAGCCACGGGATTTCCACCAGATACGTTGCGGCGATCACCACGATGGATACGATTTAAGCATCAGGCGGCAGCGGTATTTTCGATTCGCAGGGCACGCCGGTCTGGCAGAGACCGCACCCGTAGCCGTCGAAGCCGTAGTGGGTTTTGACATGATCGGCCGTGACCGGTTTCAGGTGCCCGAAGCATTTGACTTTGTCTTTTCCGGCTTCCGATATGGCCCCGACCGGGCATCGGGACACGCATTTTTTGCAGATCCCTTTTGAAAAGTAAAGGCAATAGGCGCGGTGGTTGTCGTAGGTCCGCTCCGTCGGCGTGATGTGGATGTCGGCGATCACCGACCCCACCCGCATGGCCTTGCCGAAGGGCGTGATCAGCCCGTCGCAGAGGCCGAATGTTCCAAGTCCGCAGGCGTGGGCCGCGTGGCGCTCGGACCAGGTCGAGGCGTAGCCGTATTTTTCGGAGTTCTTCATCTCCCACTGGGTCATGAGGGATGGGGCCACGGCAGCGATCCCGTCGTGTTGCAGCGTCAAGACGATGTGGCGCCGGAGCTTCTCGTTGACCTCCTCCCCGAAGATCCGCGCCCGGGCCCATCGTTCCGATGGAAACCGGGTCTCCTGTCGGTTGTCCGATTTGGTGGCCCGGGTCTGGGGCAGGATGTAGGTGATGACGGTCAGGTCGTCGGGCAGAACGTGGAGATCCGGAAAGGCTATGGCGAACGCCTCGGCGGGGGTCCAGTGGAACGGGCCCACGTGGGTTTTGTAGTCCACGAATATCGGGTCGGCGCCGGTGGCGAATCCTACCAGCGGGGTGTCGAAGGCCTTTTCGTTTGCCTCGTTTTGGAGGGTGTTCTCCGGCGAGGTGTCGATATAGTCCTGGATCGTTTTTTCGATGGTTTGGGAAGTGATGTTCATGGGAAAAATCCTCAACTTACGACAGGTTTTCCGCATCGGCCAGATCCTGGAGGCGGCCGGTTTCGCGTTTGTTTTTCTTCAGGCTTTCGATGTCGATCAAATAGATATGGAGACCTTGAATGTCGACTTCGACCTTTGTCGCATAACACTCCTCGAACTCCAAACCCTGCCCCGAGGTATGAGCCGTAAACGGGTCCGTCGAAAACTTTAGCCGAGAAAATATCACGAAAAGCATCGTTAACTGAAAGCTCTTCAAGTACAAGAAGATCAATGTCTCTTTCAGTAACTGATTCAATAAAATTCAATTCAAGCATAGTGTTCTCTGGGGTTTTGAAACAAAATAGGCGGCGAGATGTTTGTCAATACAGTTGACCAATGATAAGTCTCTGTCAATAGCTATATTCTATCGCTTTGGAAAAATGTCGCCGAGCACTATATTTTTTACCTCGCAGCAGATGATATCCTACCTCATAGCAATAAAGGATCGCCGGAACAAAATCGATATGAACATTGTTGGCTGTTATCCGCCCGCTTTTCGTAAGGGTTGTAACCGCAATTTCCCGCAAATTATTCGCATGGCAAAATTGATAAACATTTTTCAAATCCGACGGTCGATCATAGAACCGGTCGCTTCACTTGACCTCCACCGCATAATTGTTTTCACCGCCAGGTCCTATATTGACAATGTCGATTTCTCCTCCTTTCCATCTGGCATAGTGCAACGTGGCGGTCGAGTGAAACCACTGCGCAAAGATCGCGGTTTCCGCGAGATCTCCCGATAAATCGATCATCCGCTTCAATTTGGGTAAAAAGCGACAAAGCTGTCGGAATCCTTTCTCTTTTCAACAAGCTCTCCCTGACCCAACAAATCCAAATATTCCGGAAACGTCAAAGGAGGAAGAAGAAAATTCGTGAACCTCCCGGCGCCGGATTCCATGCTTTTCCATCTCAGGGCGGCGGCCACGGAGCCGGAAACGCAACATTTGATGTTCCTGTACCGGAACCGGGTGGACCGGACCCGGGTGGTCACCCCCGGCGCGGCGACCGAAAACCGTTTCCGGCCGCTCAGGGAAGACAACTGGGCCAGGATGTCGCCCTTCAGGACCATCACATGCACGCTCAGGGAGTGCCTGACGACGTTCTCCTTCATCTCGCCGATCACGGCGAGGGAGTTCTCGTCCAGCCGGATTTCGCTGCCGTCCACGAACAACACCCCGACCCGGGAGGCCGCCAGGGTCCGCAGCCGCTCCTGTTCGACGAGGTCCTGCTTTACCACGGCCGTCGTCCAGACCGGTTCCCGGGGCTTCCGGCTCTGGACCGTCCCCTGTTTCCGGGCGAGGGTGGCCGAGACCGACCGGATTTTCTTCGCCCTGGTGGTGGACAGGGCGGTTTCGGCCCACCGGAGGGCCTCTTCCGTCGCCGTCAGAGCGGCATCGAGGTCTCCCGCTTTTTTCCGGTCCATGGGATTGCCCAGGTGCTCCGACGCCATGGCGCGGAGGGAGGTCCCCCTTCGAAAACGATCTCCACCGTTTCCGCGGCGGGGCCGGGCCGGGGAATGGAAGGAGACTCATTTGCGCCATGAAGAACGCGGTCAGAAAAGCTGCAGGTAATGTTTTCAAGCGGGTACGGGTCCGAAAATGTCGGGCGTTTTCAGCCCGGGTTGTTTTGATTCACGGCGACTTCACAGAGAATATAGCAAATTGTCTCGAATTTTCCAGCGGTTTTTCAAGGGGAAGCGGTGCATTGCGGTGTGAGCGGGCGTGGTCGACCGAGGTGGGAGGCGGTGAAACGCAAAATACAGTCGGTTTATCCGAAAATACAGTCTCTACATCATATTCATTGGAAATCGATGGATTATAATAGGTATTTAAGGAAACATTCGAACCGCTTCGCAAAATGGATACAAAAGGAGACGGCCATGAAGATGAAAGCGATCGTTTTGAAGGAATTCGGCGGCGTCGAGAACTTTGCCATGGAGGAATGGGACGTTCCTGAAACGGGACCCGGCGATGTGCGGATCAAGGTGTCGGCGGCATCCATCAACCCGGTGGATTTCAAGACCCGGAAAGGGTTTCTGGGCGGCGAGCCGCCCATGGTGCTGGGGGTCGATCTGGCCGGCGTCATCGACGCGGTCGGCGAAGGCGTGGCGGAAATGTCCGTCGGCGACGAGGTCTACGCCTTTGTGGATGCCGACGGTCCGGCTTCCGATCTGGCCTATGCCGAATATGTCGTCACACCGGCCGCCTTCGTGGCCAAAAAGCCGAAACCCTTTTCCTTTCCCGAATCGGCGGCCATGGCCATGGTGGGTTTGACGGCCTACCAATGCATGGTCGACAAAGCCCGGGTGAAAGAGGGGGATTCGGTCTTCATCGCCGGCGGTTCCGGCGCCGTCGGCAGGGTCGGCATTCAACTGGCGCGACATCTCGGGGCCGATCCCATCCTGACCACGGCCGGCGGCGACGAGAGCGTCGCCTATCTGCGGGATGAGCTGGGCATCCCCGAATCGCGGATTCTTCGATACAAAGGGGTGTCCGTTTCGGAAATGGCTGAAAAAGTCCAGGAGATGAACGGCGGCAATCTGGTCAATGCCACTTTCGATTTCGTCGGCGGCGACATGAAGGACCTGTGCAGCCGGGTCGTGGATTTCGACGGCCATGTGACCACCATCGTCGAGGAACCCGAAGATTACCGGCTCTTCCTGACCAGCGGCGAAAAGAGTCCCATGCTGGCTAAATCCGCGTCGTTCCATTTCGAGCTGTGCCTGGCCCGGGCCCGATTCGGCGGACCGAAGCACTGGTCCATCTTTGGAGATGAGCTGCGGGCGCTGGGGGAATTGATCGAGGCCGGACACATCAAGCCCCACAACATCATCATGCTGGACAGCTTTTCCGCCGAAGCCGTAAAGGAGGCGCATAAGCGGTTGGAGGGGCGGCATGTTGGGGGGAAGTTGGTGATGGAGGTTGGATGATCGGAAGAAAAGAATTTCTGGATTTGCCCGTCCCTCGATCCGCGCCTAAGCAAGCGTGGGTCGAGGGACGATACAAATAAAACCTCCTTTACTTAAGTTCATACTCGAACGAATCGATCAACTTCTTCCCGTTGGCCATGGCCTTGGCTTTGACGGTATAGGTTCCCGCCTTGTCGAAGTTGACGTCGCCGCCGTAGCCTCCGCTCATGGGCATGCACATGACCTTCTGTGTGGAGCCGTCAGGATTTTCGATGAGATAGCCCACCATGCCGTCGGTTACGGGATCGCCCTGAGGACTTGCGATATAGACCATCAGGTGATGCGTCATGGGCTTCATCCCCTTCATGTCTTTCATTTTCTCCATTTTCTCACGAACGTCGATGAGATGATAGGCCAACTTATAGCCGTTCATCGTGGTCTCGTGAATAAGGTCGCCGGCATGGCCGGAATGATCCATGACGTGGCCTTCCTCCGAATGGCCGGCGGCGCCTTGGCCCGTGTCGGAATGGGCCTCCTCGGCGTGCCCCGCCTCGGAGTGGTCATGGCCGGAATGATCGGAACCGCCGTGCTGCGCCGCCGCCAGCGGGAATGCCGAGATCGCCAGCGCGCAGGTCGCGATAAACAGGATTTGCAATAGTCGTTTCATTGGATGGACTCCTTTCATATGGTTGAAAATATTCGAATTCATCACCCCCTCCCCGGCCCTCCCCCGTCAAGGGGGAGGGAGATGGGGGGCTGCTTCATTGGCGTTATAAACTTTGTCCCTTTGTCCCTCTGTCCCTCTGCCCCTCTGTCCCTTTATCTCTT
>JAABTD010000445.1 GCA_011390065.1 Desulfobacteraceae bacterium | reverse complement strand
GTGACCGAGTCGGGATGGCGCATCAGGTCCGCAACCGATCCCGTCGCCACCACCGTGCCGCCCAGGTGGCCCGCCCCCGGCCCGAGGTCGATGAGCGTATCGGCGGCCCGGATGGTCTCTTCGTCGTGTTCCACCACCAGGATGGAATTGCCCCGGTCCCGCAGCGTCTTGAGGGCGTCGATGAGGATGGCGTTGTCCCGGGGATGGAGGCCGATGGTGGGTTCGTCCAGGATGTAACAGACCCCGGCCAGGTTGGACCCGAGCTGGGCCGCCAGCCGCACCCGCTGGGCCTCGCCGCCCGACAGCGTGTCGCCGCTCCGGGAAAGCGA
>JAABTD010000444.1 GCA_011390065.1 Desulfobacteraceae bacterium | reverse complement strand
GTGGTCAGTTCCGCCAGAATCGGCTCGGCCACGGGCGCGTCGTGGGCGTCGAAGGTCAGCCGCTTCAGGGCCGCGATGGCCGCGTCGGCCGGTTCCCGGACCACGTCCCAGATGGAGAGGTCCCCCACCTTCACCGCCAGGGCTTCGGGCCGCAGCCGACTGCCGCCGCATGTCGGACAGACCGCGCCGCCCTCGTCCGCCGCGCCCAGGCCGTCGCATTTCGGGCACGCCCCCTGGGGGCTGTTGAAGGAAAACAGGCGCGGGTCCAGGGCCCCCGCGCCGATGCCGCAAGCCGGGCAGAGGCCGTGGCGGCTGAAAATCTCTTCGTTGCCCTTGGCGTCCAGGACGATCAGGCTGCCGTCGCCTTCGGCCAGGGCCCGGTCCACCAGGCCGTCCAGGTCGGAGTCCGGCAGTTTCCCCATCACCAGGGAGATGGTGTGTTCGTGGTACCGGCTCAGGGCCATGCCCTCGACGACGGGGACGATCTCGCCGTCCACCCGGGCTTCGGCGAATCCCCGCTTCAGGGCCCGGGCGAAGACATCCTTGTGGAACCCCTTGCGGCCGAAGACCTTGGGGGCCAGAATCCGGGCGGACCGCTTGCCGTACCGCTTTTGGATCGCCGTGGCGATCTGGGACCGGGTTCGGGTCTCCAGGGGACAGCCGCATCCGGGGCAATGCTGTTTGCCGAGTTTGCTGAACAGCAGCCGCAGAAAATGGTAGATCTCCGTCAGGGTCGCCACGGTAGAGCGGCGGCTGGCGTGGCTGATCCGCTGCTCGATGGCCACGGTGGGCGGCAGGCCCGAGACCTTGTCCACCTCGGGCCGCTCCAGGATCTTCATGTACTGGCGCACGTAGGGGGCCAGGCTCTCCAGGTAGCGCCGCTGCCCCTCGGCGTAGAGGATGTCGAAGGCCAGGGTCGATTTTCCCGACCCGGAGACGCCGGTGAAGACCACGAGCTGGTTCCGGGGGATGGATGTGGTCAGGTTCTTGAGATTGTGCTCCCGGGCCCCCTGGACGGCGATGGCCTCGCCGTAGGGCGCGGCGGATTCGGCGACCATGGGAAGTTCACGGGACTCCGGACCCGGCGGCCGCGTCTCCCCCGCCAGCACCGGCTTCAGGAACCGGCCGGTGTGGGATTCGGGACAGGCCGCGATCGTCTCGGGCGTTCCCTGGGCCACGATCCGGCCCCCGGCGTCGCCCCCTTCCGGCCCCAGGTCGACGACCCAGTCGGCGGTCTTGATCACGTCCAGGTTGTGCTCGATCACCAGCACCGTGTGGCCCGCGTCCGTCAGCCGCCGCAGCGCCGTCAGCAGGGTGGCGATGTCGCTGAAATGGAGGCCGGTGGTGGGCTCGTCGAAAATGAACAGCGTCGGCGCCCCCCGCCGCTTAACCCGCAGGAACTTTGACAGCTTCAGCCGCTGGGCCTCCCCGCCGGAAAGCGTGTTGACCGGCTGACCCAGCCGCATGTAACCCAGCCCCACCTCGGCCAGGGGCGCCAGGGGCGTGGTGACGGCCGGCCGCTTTTTGAAGAAGGTCAGGGCCTCGTCCACGGTCATGTCGAGGATGTCGCCGATGGACTTGCCCCAGAACCGTACCGTCATCACCTCCGGCTTGAACCGGGACCCATTGCAGTCGGGGCAGGTGATGTAGACATCCGAGAGAAACTGCATCTCCACCTTTTCGAACCCGTCCCCCTTGCAGGTCTCACACCGCCCGCCGGCCACGTTGAAGGAGAAATGGCCCGGGCCGAACCCCATGGCCCTGGCCGCGTCGGTCTCGGCCAGGAGCTTGCGCACCGGGTCCATGGCCTTGGTGTAGGTGAGCAGGTTGGCCCGGGGCGTGCGGCCGATGGGGGACTGGTCCACCATCACGGCCCCGGCGATCCACTTCACGCCGTTCAATTTTTTATGCGCGCCGGGCCGGCCCTGCTGATCCCCCT
>JAABTD010000055.1 GCA_011390065.1 Desulfobacteraceae bacterium | reverse complement strand
TATCGACCAGAATCTCGAGACCAAGCTTCAGGCGACAAAAGACGCCGTCAGGTGGCTGACCGAGCGGATCGCGGACGAGCGGAAAAAGGTGGAAGCGGCGGAAAGGGCGCTGCTGGAATATCGCAAAGACGAAGAGATCATCACCGATCTGAGCAGCAACGTGGAGAGCATCACCGCTGAAAAACTGTCCAATATCAATCAGCAGATCATCGATGCCGAATCGGAACGGGTGCAGGCCGAGACCCGGTATCGCCAGGCCATGGCTCTTCAGAATGACCCGGAGATGTTCGACGCCATCCCGGAAGTGCTGGGCAACGACCTTGTAAAGGACATTAAACGGCTGGAGATGGAACTCCATAACCGCCGGTCCGAACTTTCGAAAAAATACGGGGCCAACCACCCCAGGATGGTGGCCATTGAATCGGAACTGGCCCAGTTGGCGGAGCGGAAAACCAACGAGGCCAAACGGATCGTGACGTCCCTGCGGAATCAGTACAATCTGGCCCTGGCCCGGGAGAAAAGCCTTAAAAATGCCATGGAATCCCAGAAGCGGGAGAGCCTGGAACTGAACAAAAAGGCCATTCAGTACCGGGTGCTTCAGCGTCAGGCGGAGAGTTCCAAGCACATGTACGATCTGCTCATCCAGCGGTTCAAGGAGACCTCGCTGGTGGAGGAGATGAAAACCGGCAACATCCGCATCATCGACAAGGCGCAGGTCCCGGCAAGGCCGTTCAGCCCCGATGTGCGGCGCGGCATTGTTTTATCCCTGGTCCTGGGACTGTTTCTGGGGGGCGGCCTGGCCTTTGTGCTGGAATACCTCGACAATACGCTCAAATACCCCGAAGAGATCAAGGATTATCTGGGGCTGGCCTATATCGGCATGGTGCCGGCCTATGACGTCAACGAGAAACTGGGCGACATCGATGCCCGGCTGATCACGGCCCAATCGACGAATGCGCCGCCCAGCGAGGGGTTCAGGGCCATTCGGACGGCGATTTTGTTTTCTTCGCCGGATGTCAACATGCAGGTGCTGCTGGTGGGCAGCGCCGTGCCGGCCGAAGGCAAAACCCTGTGCGCCGCCAACATCGCCGTTACCATGGCCCAGGCCGGTTCCAGGACCCTGCTGATCGACTGCGACTTGCGCCGCCCCAACGCCCACAAACTGTTTGCCATGAGCCGAAAGGTGGGACTGTCCGACATTATTTCCGGGACAACGGAACCCTCCCATGCCATTCATGCCACGCAGATCGAAAATCTGGATCTGCTGCCCTCCGGGACCGAACCGCCCAACCCGTCGGAGATGCTCGGCTCCAACCGGATGTCGAAGTTGCTGGAGGGGTTGCGGACAACATACGACCGCATCGTGCTCGACACCCCGCCGGTGTCGGCGGTGACGGATGCGGTGGTGCTGGCGCCCCGGGCGGACGGGTGTCTGCTGATCATCCGCGGCGGCGTGACCCCGCGTAAAGTGGTGCAATCGGCGGTTGAAAAGCTGCGGATGGTGGGGGCCGGAATGATCGGGGCGGTCATGAACGCCGTGGACGTCAAACGGTCCAGTTATTACTATCACAAGTACAATTACTATTACGATCAGTACAGCTACGGGTCAAACGCCGGCGCCGGACGGCGGAACAAGACATGAAGTGAGCGGCGGCGGCGCTTTCACTGACGATCCATCAGGAAATCAATCCGTTCAACCAGAAGGGGGGCGCGTTATGACAGAAACCGCACGACGAAGGGGGATGATCGGGGCGGGGGTGTGCATCCTGGCGGCGATGACGTTGTTGAGTTATGGATGCTCTCCGTCTAAATTCAGCAGGGCCGGGGCCTCCGACGCCGGTTCCCAGAGCGGGTCGGCCGCCCGGCCGGTCTCCGTTTACCGGGAGTTCGGCGACGTGCTGATCCCCAGCGCCCTGGCGCCCGACAACGACGCGTCTTACATTGTCGAGACCCCGGGCCTGGCCACCGGCGTCCTGGCCCTCACCGGGCGCGTCCAGCGCAATTCGCTCATCGAATTTTTCAACCACAACATGGCCCGGGACAACTGGCGGCGGGTGACCATTTTCAAATCCCCCCAGACCAACACCATCCTTTTGTTCCGCAAGGAAAACCGATGGTGCATCATCAGCATCCGGGAAAAAGGGTTCAAGACCTATGTCCAGATCGGCGTGGCCCCCAGCATGTACGCCTCGGAAACGCCGGCCGCCGCCTCCGAAGAGATGCTGAAATAAGGGGCGACCATGAGCCGCGCGCTCCTGCATAAAGAGATCGTCCTCGGCGTCTCCGGCGGCATCGCCGCCTATAAGGCCATCGAGCTGTTGCGGCTCATCGCCCGGGCCGGGGGCGCCGTCCGGGTGATCATGACCGCCAACGCCCGGTCTTTTGTGGGACCCATGACCTTCGAAGCCCTGTCGGGCCGACCGGTCTGTTCCGACCTGTTCGACCGCAGCGGCCGCGACGCGGCCATCCGCCACATCGACTGGGCTCAGGCCGCGGACGCCGTGGCGCTGGCGCCGGCCACCGGCAACCTGATCGGCAAGTTCGCCAACGGCATCGCCGACGACGCCCTGACCACCCTGCTCATGGCGGCGACCTGTCCCATCCTGGTCTGTCCGGCCATGAACACCCACATGTACGAAAGCCGCCCGGTTCAGCGGAACATCGAAAGGCTCCGGTCCGACGGTCACCGGATCATTCCGCCGGGGTCGGGGGAGATGGCCTGCGGCACGGTGGGGCCGGGCCGGCTGGCCGAACCGCCGGACATCCTGTACGCCCTTGAAACGGCCCTGACGCCCAAGGATTACCGGGGAAAACGGGTCCTGGTCACCGCCGGGCCCACCCGGGAGCATCTGGATCCGGTGCGGTTTCTCAGCAATCCCTCCACCGGCAAGATGGGGTATGCGGTGGCCGGGGCCGCGGCCCGCCGGGGGGCCGACGTGCTTTTGGTCTCCGGCCCCGTGACGCTGGCGGCGCCCATCGGCGTGAAGACCATCCGGGTCACCTCGGCCCGGGACATGGCCGATGTGGTGTTCGACCGCCTGGCTGAAACCGACATCGTGATCAAAGCAGCGGCGGTGGCCGACTACCGGCCCCGGGACCGCGCGGATCAGAAGGTCAAGAAAGACGACCGGGCGGCCCACCAGAGCGTGGCTTTCGAGAAAAACCCCGATATCCTCAAAACCCTCGGAGAGCGGAAAAACGGCCGGATCCTGGTGGGATTCGCCGCGGAAACCGAGAGACTGGCGGCCCACGCCGTGGACAAGATGACGCGCAAAAACCTGGACATGATCGTGGGCAACATCGTGGGCGGTCCGGATTCGGGCTTCGGGGCCGACACCAACCAGGCGACATTTTTTTACCGCAACGGCGATTCGGAAACCCCTCCGCTCATGGAAAAGACCGACCTGGCCCACCTGCTGCTGGATCGGATCAAAGAGCGGTGGCTGTGATCGCCACGCCGGATCGGGAACGGTTCCACCATCTGGCCGGCGGCATCGCCGACCAGCTCCGCTTTCTGGCGGAATGCGGCTGCCCGGGATTCGATCCGCCCCCGGAAATCCTCGACATCCTGAAAAAATGGGCAGGCGGGCCGCCGCCCGGAGCCCGGAGAAAGGGCGCGCAGGAGACCCTGGACGACATCCGTCGGGACCTGGGCGACTGCCGGCGATGCGGTCTGTGCACCGGGCGGACTTGCATCGTTTTCGGCCGGGGAAATCCCGACGCCCGGCTGGTCTTCGTGGGGGAAGGGCCGGGATATGAGGAAGATCGCCAGGGGGCGCCGTTTGTCGGGGAAGCGGGGCGGCTGCTCACCCGGATCATCGAGGCCATGGGGGAAACCCGGGACTCGGTCTACATCTGCAACGTGGTCAAATGCCGGCCCCCCGACAACCGGACCCCGCAATCCGGGGAGATCGCCGCCTGCCTGCCTTTCCTGAACCGCCAGATCACCGCCGTCCGGCCCGCGTTCATCTGCGCCCTGGGCGCCGTCGCGGCCCGGACCCTTTTGCAAACCGAGGCCCCGATTTCCGAACTCCGGGGCCGGTTCCATGACGTCGGCGGCGTCCGGGTGATGCCGACGTTTCATCCGGCGTTTCTCCTCCGGCGCCCCGAACGGAAGCGGGAGGTCTGGGAGGATCTGAAAAAAGTGATGGGGGCCATGGCGCAAAAAACCGATTGACAGAATCCGATTTTGGATTAATAATATATAATTTTAACCTTGTTAGTGCGTGTACCCAAGCGGAGGCGGCGAAGCGATCCTCCGCTTTCGATTTTCAAAACGGGGGGTCGAACCCGAAAGGAGCGACAGAAGCAAATGGGAAGCAAGAAAAAGGAAACCAAGGAAAAACCGCTGGAGAAGATGACCTCCAAGGAGCTTCGGGAGGTGGCCATGGCGTTGCCCGACATCGTGGGCGCCCACGGCATGAACAAAGCGGAACTCATCTCCGCCATCAAGCAGGCCCGGGGCGTCGAGGAAGAAGGCGGGCAGCAGAAAAGCGGCCAGGTCCGGGAGATCAAAAAGAAGATCCGGGATCTGAAGGTCAAGCGGGAAAACGCCCTGGAAAGCGACGACGAAAAGATGGCGCACGTTCTGCGAAAGCGCATCATCCGATTGAAGAAAAAGAGCCGGCGGGCGGCGTAACGGGTGTCCGCGCCATGAACGATCCGGCTATGAACGATCTGCCATGAATGATCTGCCATGAATGATCTGATCGATCCGGGAAAAACGGCCTTTGACGTGGACGGGGTGGTGGCGGACACCATGACCCTGTTCGTGGAAATGGCCCGGAACCAGTATGGCATGGCGGACCTCCGCTATGAAGACATCACCAGCTATGACCTGACCGAATGCCTCGATATCGGCGCCGACGCCCTGAAGGACATGGTGGCCCGGCTGCTGGACGACGAGTGCACGGCCCTTCTGGAACCCCTGCCCGGGGCGGTGGCGGTCCTGACGTCCATCGGACGCCGGCACGGTCCGCTTCGGTTTGTGACGGCCCGTCCGACCCTGCCCCCCATTGACCGCTGGCTCCGGCGCCAGATTTCCCTGCCGGACGCCGCCATCGACGCCGTGGCCACCGGCGCCTTCGAGGCCAAGGCCGACGTGCTGCTCTCCAAAGGGGTGGAGTGGTTTGTGGAAGACCGGCTGGAGACCTGCCGCCAACTGGCGGAGGTGGGCATTAACCCCATTGTCTTCCGCCAACCCTGGAACCGGGAGGCTCATCCCTTTAGGGAAGTGGGGGATTGGGAGGAGTTGAAGGGGTTGATGGGGATTTGAGGGACGGAGGACGGATAGCATGATGAGCGGATTTCACGGGACGACCATTCTGGCGGTGCGGCGGGGCGACGCCCTGGCGGTGGGCGGGGACGGTCAGGTGACGTTGGATCGGACGGTGATCAAGCACCAGGCGAGGAAGGTGCGCAAGATCTACAACGACCGGATCATCGTGGGGTTTGCCGGGGCCACGGCCGATGCGTTGACGCTTTCCGAGAAACTGGAGGGGAAGCTGGAGCGGTACAACGGCAACCTGACCCGCAGCGCCGTGGAACTGGCCAGGGACTGGCGGACCGACAAGTACCTGCGCCGCCTGGAGGCCATCATGATCGCGGCGGACGAGACCCGGCTGTTTCTGGTCTCCGGCAACGGCGACGTCATCGAGCCGGACGAAGGGGTGATCGCCATCGGTTCCGGCGGCCCCGCGGCCCAGGCCGCGGCCATGGCCCTGATGCGGCACACCGATCTGCCGCCCCGGCAGATCGTCGCCGAGGCCCTGTCCATCGCGGCCTCGCTTTGCATTTACACCAATACGACCCTGACGGTCGAAGAGCTTAAGAGCGGCGGATGAGCGATCTGAAACCATCGGAAATTGTACGGGAGCTGGACAAGTACATCATCGGCCAGAACAAGGCCAAACGGAGCGTGGCCATCGCCCTGCGGAACCGGTGGCGCCGACGTCAGGTGGACGAGGACCTCCGGGACGAGATCGCGCCCAAGAACATCATCCTCATCGGGCCCACCGGCGTGGGCAAGACCGAAATCGCCCGGCGGCTGTCCCGGCTGACGGATTCGCCGTTTTCCAAGGTGGAGGCGTCCAAGTTCACCGAGGTGGGCTACGTGGGCCGGGATGTGGAGTCCATGGTCCGGGATCTGGTGGAATTGACGGTCAACGACCTGAAGGTCCGCGAACAGGAGGCGGTTCGGGAAAAGGCGGCCCGCATCGCCGAAGAGCGCATTCTGGACATGCTGCTGCCCAAGCCCAGGGCCTCGGCGGCCAGAGGAGAAGGGGAGGGCGGCCCGGAAGCGAACTTCGAGCTGGTGACCGAAGGGGGCGACTCCGGAACCTCCGGCACCCGGGAAAAGCTCCGGCGGATGCTCCGGGCCGGCAAGCTGGATGACCGGTATGTGGATGTCGATGTCGCCGACAAATCGATGCCCATGGTGGAGATCTTTTCCAATGTGGGCATGGAGGAGATGGGGCTCAATTTCAAGGATATGTTCTCCAACCTCATGCCCAAGTCCTCCAGGCGGCGGAAGATGAAGGTCAGGGAGGCGGTGAAGCTCCTGGCCCAGGAAGAGGCCCAGAACCTGGTGGACATGGAGAAGGTGGTGCAGGAGGCGATCCGCAAGGTGGAGCAGTCGGGCATCATTTTCCTGGACGAGATCGACAAGATCGCCGGCAAAGGGGGCGGGGGCCACGGCCCGGACGTGTCCCGGGAAGGGGTCCAGCGGGACCTGCTGCCCCTGGTGGAAGGCTCCACGGTCACCACCAAATACGGCCCGGTCCGGAGCGATCACATCCTTTTCATCGCATCGGGCGCCTTTCACACCGTCAAACCCTCCGACCTGATCCCCGAACTGCAGGGACGGTTCCCCATCCGGGTGGAACTCGACTCCCTGGGACAGGCGGAATTCTACCGGATCCTGACCGAGCCCAAAAACGCCCTGGTCCTCCAGTACATCGCCCTGCTGCGCACCGAAGGGGTGGAGGTGGTGTTTGAAGACGAGGCCGTCGTCCGGCTCTCGGCCATTGCCGAGGAGGTCAACAACCTCACGGAGAACATCGGGGCCCGACGGCTCCACACCCTGATGGAGCACCTCCTGGAAGACATCCTCTTCGACGCCCCCGACGACGTCGAAAAACGCGTGGTCATCGACGCGGCCTACGTCAACGACAAACTGGAAGAAATCAAAAGCGACGAGGATTTGAGTCGCTATATTCTTTAATGAACAACATCGCCGACATTCTCATCGAGGCCCTGCCTTACATCCGCCGGTTTTACGGCATGACCATCGTCATCAAGTACGGGGGGCATGCCATGGTGGACGAGGAGCTGAAAACCGCCTTTGCCAAGGACATCGTTCTGCTCAAATTCATCGGGCTCAACCCGGTGGTGGTCCACGGCGGCGGCCCCCAGATCAGCCAGGTCATGGACCGGATGGGCATCCGGCCCCGGTTCGTCCGGGGCATGCGGATGACCGATCAGGAGACCATGGACGTGGTGGAGATGGTCCTCGGGGGCAAGGTCAACAAGGCCATCGTGACCCAGATCAACCGCCAGGGCGGCAAGGCCGTGGGCCTCAGTGGAAAGGATGGGGAACTCATCCGGGCCCGGAAGTTGCACATCGTCCATCAGGCGGATGAAAACGCGCCTCCGGAGATCATCGACCCCGGCATGGTGGGGGAGGTGACCCATATCAACCCCGACGTCATCGACACCCTGACGGCCAAGGGGTTTATCCCCATCATCGCGCCGGTGGGCGTGGGGGGCGCCGGGGAGACCTACAACATCAATGCGGACCTGGTGGCCGCCAGCATCGCCGGCGCCCTGTCGGCCGGGCGGCTCATTCTGCTCACCGATGTGGACGGCGTTTCCGACCCGGAAGGGGCCCTGATTTCTTCCATCGACGCCGAGCGCATTGGCCGGATGGTCCGGGATCAATCGGTCTCCGGCGGCATGATCCCCAAGCTGGAACATGCGTTGATCGCGTTGAAGCAGGGGGTCGGCAAAGTCCACATCATCAACGGAAAAAAACGCCATGCCCTGTTGCTGGAGCTGTTCACGAACAAGGGCATCGGCACGGAAGTGACGGTATGAACCCGGATATCCCCGACATCATGGCCCGGGCCGATGCGACCATCGCGGCCACCTACAAACGGTTTCCCATCGCCTTGGTGCGGGGCGAGGACTGCACCCTGACGGATGCGGCGGGCAAGACCTACACCGATTTTCTGGCGGGCATCGCCGTCTGCAATCTCGGCCACTGCCACCCCAGGGTGACGGCGGCGGTGAGCGAACAGGCCCGGACCCTCCTCCACGTCTCCAACCTCTATTATACCCTGCCCCAGACGGCGCTGGCCGAGTGGCTGACGGAACACAGCTTTGCGGACCGGGTCTTTTTCTGCAACAGCGGGGCCGAGGCCAATGAGGCGGCCATCAAACTGGCCCGCCGGTTTTTCTACGAAAAGGGCGAGGACCGGCATCGGATCATCTCCGCCGAGGCGTCTTTCCACGGCCGCACCATGGCCACCCTGTCGGCCACGGGTCAGGAGAAGATCCGGAAGGGGTTCCATCCGGTGCTCCCGGGGTTTGACTTCGTGCCGTTCAATGACGCCGACGCCCTGCGGGACGCCATCGGACCGGAGACCTGCGCGGTGCTGCTGGAGCCGATCCAGGGGGAGGGCGGGGTTCGGGTTCCGTCCCCCGACTACCTGGCGTCGGTCCGCCGGATCTGCGACGAGGCGGGCATCCTGCTCATCTTCGACGAGATCCAGACCGGCATCGGCCGCACCGGCAAGTTGTTCGCCCACGAGCATTTCGGCATTGTCCCCGACATCATGACCCTGGCCAAGGCCCTGGCCAACGGTTTGCCCATGGGGGCCATGCTGGCAAAAGAGTGGGCGGCCTCGGCGTTCGGACCGGGCGTCCACGCCTCCACCTTCGGCGGCACGCCCCTGGTCTCGGCCGCCGCTTTCGCTACCCTGACCGCTTTGATGGCGGAAAACCTCATCGAAGGCTGCCGGGCCAAAGGGGCCTATTTCAAGGAGCGGCTCCTGTGGCTCAAAGACCGCCACAAGGCGGTCGTCGATGTCCGCGGCATGGGATTGCTGCTGGGCATGGAGCTGGAAACCGAATGCGAGACCATCGTGACCGCCGCCATGGCCGAGGGATTTTTGATCAACTGCATCCAGGGAAAGGTCTTGCGATTCGCGCCGCCCCTGATCATTCGGGAAGAGCAGATCGACGCCCTGATCGATTGTCTGGATGAAATGTTGCCGTAACGATGAATCTCTCGGGTAATTTGGCGATTACCGTGCAGGGGCGAAAAATTTTTCGCCCCCCGATTGAAGAAAAAGGAGTGATTGTTGTCTGAAAAAGTGAAAAAAGTCGTGCTGGCCTATTCCGGCGGCCTGGATACGTCCGTGATTCTGAAGTGGCTCATTGAAACCTACGACTGTGAAGTGGTGACTTTTTCCGCCGATATCGGCCAGGAAGAGGAGCTGGATACGCTGGAGGAAAAGGCCCTGAACACCGGCGCGGTCAAGGTGTATATCGACGATCTGAAAGAAGAGTTTGTCCGGGATTTCGTTTTTCCGGCGTTTCGGGCCAACGCCATTTACGAAGGGCAATACCTGCTGGGGACTTCTTTGGCCCGTCCCCTGATCGCCAAACGCCAGATGGAGATCGCGGCAATGGAAGGGGCCGACGCGGTGAGCCACGGCGCCACCGGCAAGGGCAACGATCAGGTCCGGTTCGAACTGGCCTACTACGGCATCGATCCGGCCATCAAGATCATCGCACCCTGGCGGGAGTGGGACCTCAATTCCCGGACCGCTCTCATGGCCTTCGCGGACAAACACGGCATCGAGGTCATCTCGACCCGGAAAAAGCCCTACAGCACCGACCGGAACCTGCTCCACATCAGCTATGAAGGCGGCATACTGGAAGACCCCTGGCAGTCGCCCACCGAGGACATTTTTACCCTGACCGTCTCCCCTAAAAAAGCGCCGGACGTTCCCGAAACCATCGAGATCGCCTTTGAAAAGGGTGATCCGGTTTCCGTGAACGGCGACCGGCTCCCGCCGGCCAAACTCCTCAAGATGCTCAATGTTCTGGGCGGCCGCCACGGCATCGGCCGGGCCGACATTGTGGAGAACCGCTTCGTGGGCATGAAATCCCGCGGGGTTTACGAGACGCCCGGGGGGACGATCCTCCGCACCGCCCACCTCGCCCTGGAATCCATCACCATGGACCGGGAGGTGATGCACCTGCGGGATTCCTTTGTCCCCAGATACGCGGAGATGATCTACTACGGGTTCTGGTTCACCCCCGAAATGCGGATCATGCAGACCATGGTCGACGAGACCCAGGCCGAGGTCTCGGGCGCGGTGAGGCTGGAACTCTACAAGGGCAACTGCACGGTCCTGGGCCGAAAATCGGATCGGTCCCTCTACAACGAAGATTTCGCCACCTTCGAAGACGATGCGGTTTACAGCCAGAAAGACGCCGAAGGCTTCATCCGCCTGAACGCGTTGCGGTTGCGGATTCGGAAGATGCTGGAGAAGGGATGACTGCTTCTGAACCGAAGATTTGCGCAGATTTATATGATTTCGCTGATAGTTGAATGTTTTTGGGGTTGGCAGGCTGTCGATATGGGCATCATTATTCAACGTTGCGGTTCAGTTTCATCTGTGAAATCTGCTTAATCAGCGCGAATCTGCGGTTCAAGACCGTGTAGAAAAAGAGAGTTCACAATGCCCGATAAACCCTGGGACGGCCGTTTCACCCAAAAGACCGACAAGCTGGTCGAAGCGTTTACCTCCTCCATCGACATCGATAAGCGGCTGTACAGCTACGACATCGACGGAAGCATCGCCCACTGCCGTATGCTGGCCAGGGTGGGGGTGTTGACGGGCGACGAGGCCGAAATGCTGACGGGCGGTCTGGAGACCATCCGGAAAGAAATCGAGGCCGGAGCGTTCGTCTATGACGACAGCCTGGAGGATATCCACATGCATGTGGAGTCCCGGCTGTTCGATCATGTGGGGCCGGTGGCCCGGAAACTCCACACGGCCCGGAGCCGAAACGACCAGATCGCCCTGGATGTCCGGATGTATTTGCGGGCCGAAACCCGGGAGATCCTTTCCATGCTCGGCGAATTGCGCCGGACGTTGGCGTCCGTCGCCGAAACCCACATCGACGTGATGATGCCCGGATACACCCATCTGCAGCGGGCCCAGCCGGTGCTGCTGTCCCATCACCTCATGGCCTACTACGAGATGTTCACCCGGGACGCCGACCGGTTCCGGGACGGCCTGAAACGCATCGATGTGATGCCCCTGGGCTGCGCGGCCCTGGCCGGCACCACCTATCCCATCGACCGGGAATACACGGCGGAGCTGCTGGGATTTCCAAAGATCTCCGCGAACAGCATGGACGCGGTGGCGGACCGGGATTTTCTCATCGAATTCCTGTCGGCCGCCAGCCTGTGCATGATCCATTTTTCGCGGCTGTCCGAGGAACTGATCCTCTGGTCGTCCTCCGAGTTCAAGTTCATCGAGATGCCGGACGCCTTCGCCACCGGCTCCAGCATCATGCCCCAGAAGAAAAACCCGGATGTTCCGGAGTTGGTGCGGGGCAAGACCGGGCGGGTGATCGGGGATCTGGTGGCCGCCATCACCCTGATGAAATCATTGCCCCTGGCCTATAACCGGGACATGCAGGAGGACAAGCCGCCGCTTTTCGATGCGGTCGATACCTTAAAGGCGTGCATTGCCGTTTATATCCCCATGCTGCCCGAGATAACGGTCAACGCGGAGACCACTTGCCGGGCCGCCGCCGTCGGTTTTTTGAACGCCACCGACATGGCCGATTACCTGGTAGGGCGGGGGATGCCGTTCAGAGAGGCGCATGCCGTGACAGGCAAGGCCGTGGCCGAGGCCCTGAAGCAGGGGAAAGAGTTGCATGAGTTGTCTCTGGCGCGGTTGCAGGGGTTTTCTTCCCTGATCGCGGCGGATATCTTCGATTACCTGACCACCGAGGGAATGATCGACCGGCGCCGATCGGCAGGGGGGACGGCGAGAGGAAACGTGCGACAGGCGATTGCGGCGGCTAAAGCGGCGTTGTCGTCTGAACTGTGATTTTAATGATTCAGGTGATGCGCATGAGGGGATCGTCATGATAAATCATCAAAATCATATGAATCACAGTTCAAACCGATGTTGTAATGCGATCCTGTTGATTCTTATCTTTTTCGTTATGGCGGCCCTCCCCGCCTGTGGCCGGAAAGGGCCGCCGCGACCGCCGGCGGATGCTTTTTACCCGGCGGCGATTTTGGTGAGTTCCTCCGCCACCGCCCCCTGAAACAACCCGATCTTGTACCCGTTTTTCGCAAGCGGCATGGCCCCTTCCACGGAGGCTTTGGCCGCTTTTTTTATGGTGGCGTCATCCAGTTTTTTCCCGATAATGGCCTTTTCGACGGGTTGGGACCGCCAGGGGACGGGCGCGGCCCCGCTTAAAAAGACCCGGCCGTTCCTGACGGTGTCGCCGTCGAACTGGAGGGCCAGGGCCACGCCGGCCAGGGCGAAATCCCAGGAGCGTCGGGCCCGCACCTTCCGGTAGCTGCTCCGGAGCCCTTTGGGCGGCGGGGGCAGCGTCACGGCGGTGACGATTTCGCCGGGACGGAGGACCGTCTCGGCCTGGACGTCCACCGAGGGCGGCATGTGGAAGGCGTCGGCCGCCACGGTCCGTTTTCCTTCGGGGCCGGTGATGTGGACGGTGGCGTTCAGGGCCGCAAGGTTGGGCGCGGTGTCCGACGGGTGCGTGATGTGGCAGACGTCGTCGCTGCCGAAGAGGCAGTGGAAGGTGTTGTCTCCTTCCGCCGCAAAGCAGGCGCCGCCGCCTTTGCGCAGGCAGTGGAACTCGCCCCGGTAGTACCAGCAGCGCGGTTTCTGGCAGAGGTTGCCGCCGATGGTGCCCTGGTTGCGGAGCTGGGGGCTGGCCACTTCCGAAGCCCCCTGGGCCAGACCGGCGTAGCGTTCCTTGACCAGGGGATGGTCGGCCACCTGGGTGATGGTGGCGAGGGCGCCGATGCGGAGACCGCCGTCGCCCGTTTCTTCGATGCCGTGAAGGTCCGTAAGACCGGAGATGCTCACCAGGGTGTCCGCTTTGAAGATCCCGTCCCGGAGGCAGCCGATCAGGTCGGTGCCCCCGGCGTGGACGCGGCCGTTTTTGGCGTCGGCGAGGTGGGCCACGGCGTCCGTGAGCTTCCGGGGCCGGCTGTAGGCAAAATTGGGCAGCATGGCGTCTATCCCTCCTTTTCGGCGAACTTGCGGTTCAGGGTGATGGGGTTGATGGGGGTGTCGGTCATCCGGATGCCCGTGGCATGGTAGACCGCATTGGCGATGGCCCCGGCCGTGGGGATGGTCACCGGTTCTCCCAGCCCCTTGGCCCCGGTGTTGTTGGCCTCGGGGTCCGGCATCTCGATGGGGACCGAGGTCATGTCCATGGGCACATCCAGGGCCGTGGGCAGCTTGTAATCGTGCCAGTTTTTATTGAGCATTTTGCCGGTCTGGCCGTGGTCCAGGGCCCGCCATTCGGTCATGCCGAACCCGATGCCCATGGTGATGCCGCCGAGGACCTGGCAGTCGAAGGTGAG
Source organism: Desulfobacteraceae bacterium (assembly GCA_011390065.1). Taxonomy (GTDB): domain Bacteria; phylum Desulfobacterota; class Desulfobacteria; order Desulfobacterales; family JAABSP01; genus JAABTD01. The sequence goes on along the minus strand of JAABTD010000055.1, from coordinate 10,571 downwards.
CCGGTCCATGACCCGCCCGCTTTCATTCGTGCCCAGAAACCGGAGGATCTCGACCTCGCCGGTGTGGGTGTTGACTTCCACCTCGCAGAACTGGGCCGCGAAGGGGTTGACCGATTTGTTTTCGGGGTTGGGGCCCCGGTAGCCGACGCCCATGACCACGCCCCGCTTTTTCAGCTCCGACAGGTCCTTGATGTTGACCTTTTGGGAACTGTCTTTCGACGAGAGGATGTCGTCGGCGTCGAACCGCAGATCGGAAACCTCGGCGTCGAGTTCCCTGGCCGCCATCTTCAGCAATTCCTGCTTGACGGCGATGGCCGCGTTCCGCACCGTGGGGGCCTCTGTGGGCACGGTCTTGCTGCCGCCGCTGGGGGTGGCGTACTGGGTGGTGCCCGTATCGGCGTTTTCGATCTGGATGACCTCCGGTTTGACGCCCAGTTCCTCGGCCGCCACCAGGGCCATGACGGTCTTAGTGCCGGTGCCGATGTCGCTGGCGCCCATGTTGAGGTTGACGCTGCCGTCGGAGAAGAGCTTGATCACCACCGTGGAGGGCGGACCGCCGCCGCCGACGAACCAGACGCAACTGCCCATCCCGACGCCCCTTTTGATGGGACCGCCGTTTCTGTTGTGTTCCTCCGCGGCCTTCCGGGCCGTTTCCCAGCCGAAGGCCTCGGCTCCTTTGGCGATGCACTCCCGCAGGCCGGTGGTGGTGTAGGGCCGGTCCCGTCCCTGGCTGATGTCGGGGACGTTTTTCAGGCGGATGGCCACCGGGTCCATGCCGATTTTTTCGGCCAGGGCGTCCATCATCTGCTCCAGGGCCCAGGAGGCCTGGGGATGGCCGGGCGCCCGGAAGGGCCGGGCCGGGCCGGCGTTGATGTAAACATCGGTGCATTCGGTCCGGACGTTGGGGCAGGCGTACAAGTCCCGGATGAGCCAGTCCACCAGGGCCGTGCCCCCGGCCGGATAGGCCCCGCTCGCGCCGGTGCAGGTGAAGTCCAGGGCGGTGAGGGTCCCGTCCTTTTTGACCCCCGCCTTGAGGGTCATGTTGGCCGGCGGCCGGTTGCCCACCGCCAGGTAGGTCTCCTCCCGGCTCAGGAACAGTTTCACGGGCCGGGCCGTCTTTCTGGCCAGCAAGGCCGCGATGATGGTGTATTTGCCGGCCTGGAGCTTGCTGCCGAAGGCGCCGCCCATGTAATGGCCGATGACCCGCACTTTGGAGAGCGGCATTCCCAGCACTTCGGCTACCCCGGACTGCACCGAGTAGACGCCCTGGGTCGATTCCCAAAGGGTCAGGGCCCCGCCGTCCCAGTTGGCGACGCACCCGTGGAGTTCAATGGGGGTATGGATTTCGCATGCCGACCGGTAGGATGCCGCCACCACCGCATCGGCCGCGGCAAACCCTTTTTCGACATCCCCCCGGTGGTGGGTCTGGACGCCCACCTTGTTGCCCCCCTCGTGGATGGAAACCTCGGATGTCAGGGCCTCCGTTTCATCCACCAGATGCTTTTTGACGTCATAGGAAACCTTGATGGCGCGGACCGCGTCCCAGGCCTGGTAGGGCGTGTCGGCGGCCACGGCGGCCACGGTTTCCCCCTCGAACCGGCAGTGGGGGTCGAAAAGCTTCGTCCTGACCTCGCCGGAGTAGGGCCACATCAGATCCGCCTCCGGACTGTCGCCGGTGATGACGGCCCGGACGCCCGGCATTTTTTCGGCTTTGGAGATGTCCACCTTTTTAACCATGGCATGGGGGTGGGGACACCGGAGAATGGCGCCGTGGATCATGTTGGGCAGGATCACGTCCGACGGATAGACCGCCGTTCCGCTGACCCGCTCGTAGCCGTCCACCCGGGGAACCCGTTTTCCGATGATCCGTGTTCTTTTCCAGGGGGCGGGTTCCTCGCCGGGCGGAGGGGTTTCAGGGACGGGGATATCCTTGGTGTAGTAAATGTCTTTTTCCGTTGTCATGGTTTACCTCCGTTTGCCCGCGGCGCTTTGGATGGCGTTATGGATGTGGGGATAGGTCCCGCACCGGCAGAGATTGCCGCTCATGGCCCGGGTGATGGTCTCGGAAGACGGATTCGGATCGGCCCGGAGCAGCCCTTCGGCCGCCACGATCTGGCCGGGGGTGCAGTAGCCGCACTGGAACGCGTCTTCTTCCAGGAAGGCTTCCTGGACCGGACCGAGCTTTTCGCCCTCCATGAGCCCTTCCAGGGTGACGATCCGGCGGCCCTGGGCCTCCACCGCCAGGGTGAGGCAGGCGTAGCGCGGAATATCGTCGATGAGCACGGTGCAGGCGCCGCACTCGCCCCGCTCGCATCCCGCCTTGGTTCCGGTCATCCCCAGGGATTCCCGGAGCACGTGGAGCAGGGTCCAGCGGGGCTCCACCAGCAGGGTATGCGTGCGGTCGTTGACGGTCAGATCGATGCGCGCCGTTTCGCCGGACGGTATCATGGGCGTCTCCTTTGCAGTGGCGGTCCGCGCCGTCATGGCGCCGGATGCGGCCACGCCGGCCGCGCCGACGCCCAGCGCCGTGATGAATCCGCGGCGGCTGATCTTTCCGCCGCATTGACAGTGCGACGCCTTGGGGTCATGTTTCATGGCTCCTCCATGGTAAAAGTGGTGAGAAAAACGGCAGAGGCTGTGATGAATGGATCATCGTTATCCCATTGAATCATGGGGGCGCTTTTTTCAGAAAGTAGGGTGAACCTGTATTTTTCTCCGGAAATGACCTTATTTTATGAGCGCAGGGCGGAAAAATCGTTTGACGCATCGTTGGAGATGTCGATATAGTTATTTTTTTAAGATTTTGCAAAGGGATGCACCGATGGACAGAGGACCGATGCCGACAACCGCCGGGCCCATACCGTTTTCCAAACTGAGCGGCTGCGGCAATGACTTCATCATCATCGACAACCGGAACGGACTCCTGGGGGATGCCGGGGCCGGGGCGTTTGCCGTCCGGGTCTGTTCGCGCCGGATGTCGGTGGGGGCGGATGGGCTGATCCTTATCGAACCCTCTTCCAACGGAGCGGATTTCAGGTGGCGGTTTTTCAACGCCGACGGCAGCCCGGCTGAAATGTGCGGCAACGGGGCCCGGTGCGCGGCCCGTTTCGCCCATGCGGCCGGCATCGCCGGCGACGAGATGGCCTTCGATACCGGCGCCGGTCTCATCCGGGCCCGGATCATGGGCGATCGGGTCAAGGTCCGGATCACCGAACCGTCCGATCTGCGGACGGGGATGTCCCTCCCCCTGTCGGGGGGAACCCTGACCGTCCACGGCATCGATACCGGGGTTCCCCACGCGGTGGTGTCGACGCCGGACGTGGAAGAGATCGACGTCGTTTCCCTGGGCAGGGAAATCCGGCATCATCCCGCCTTTTCGCCAGCCGGAGCCAACGTCAATTTCGTCTCCCGGCTGGCGGATGGGACTCTGGTCAACCGGACCTACGAACGGGGGGTGGAGGACGAAACCCTTGCCTGCGGCACCGGATCGGTGGCCGCGGCCCTGATTCTTTCCCTTGAAAACGGATGCCGCTCGCCGGTTCGGGTCCGGACCCGGAGCGGCGGCTGGTTGACGGTCCATTATCAGAGGGCGGACGGCCGGTTTACCGATGTGTTTCTGGAAGGCGACGCCCGGATCGTCTGCAAAGGAGAGCTGTTCGACGATGCATGGCAGTGGTGATTCCGAAAAATCACTGAATCACGTTGCGTACATCTGCGCGGGGTCCAATATCGGAGACCGGCGGGCCCACATCCGGAAGGGTTTCGACGCCATGGCGGCCGACGGCCGCATCCGGCTGAGCGCCCGGTCCCCATTTTACATGACGGAGCCCGTGAATTACACGGACCAGGCGTGGTTCCTCAACGCCGTGATCGCCGTGGACACCTCCCTGGCCCCGCTGGACCTGCTCAGGAAATTGAAATCCATTGAAAAGGCGTCGGGGCGTGATTATGGTACGGTACGGTTCGGGCCGAGATCCCTTGATCTGGACATCATCTTCTACGACGATCTGGTGACGACGTCCCCCGAATTGACCATTCCGCATCCGCGCATGCATGAAAGGCGCTTTGTTTTGAAGCCGCTTTGTGATATAGATGCCAATCTCGTGCATCCGATGCTCAACCGCCGGGTCGATGCCCTGCTGGCCGACCTGGCCGAAGACGGCCAAAGGATCGTACCGATTTGATACGACTGATCGTTATCATTATCATCGTCTATTTCGCCTACCGGGGGTTTCGTTCCTGGGCCCGGCAGCAGTTCGGGCCCGACCGGACCGTTTCCGGGGAACCCAAGGCCGAAATCGACGATGAAATGGTCCAGGATCCTTGCTGCCGGGCGTATGTTCCCAAAAAGAGCGCCGTTCGGTCCCGGCTCGGCGGCGAGGATCTGTATTTTTGCAGCGAAACGTGCAGAGACCGGTATCTTGAATCCACTGCACGAAAATAATGCTTTGGGAGGTTAAATCTGAATGAAGTTTTTTATTGATACAGCGAATATTGATGAAATAAGAGAGGCCCACAGCATGGGCATGGTGGACGGGGTGACCACCAATCCCTCGCTGATTGCAAAGGAAGGACGGGGTTTCGAGACGATCATCCGGGAGATCTGCGAGATCGTCGACGGCCCCATCAGCGCCGAGGCGGTGAGCCTTGACGCCGAAGGGATGCTTGCCGAAGCCCGTCAACTGGCCGGCATTCACCAGAACATTGTGGTGAAGATCCCCATGACCATTGAAGGGCTGAAGGCGGTGCGGCAGCTCACCGACGAGGGGATCAAGACCAACGTCACCCTGGTCTTTTCACCGCTGCAGTCCCTGATGGCGGCCAAGGCGGGAGCGACCTACGTCAGTCCCTTTGTCGGGCGGCTGGACGATCTGTCCCAGGATGGCCTGGTCTTGGTCCAGCAGATTGTCGACATCTACGAAAACTATGATTTCGATACCGAGATCATCGTGGCCAGCGTTCGGAATCCGCTTCACGTGCTGGAATCGGCGCTGATGGGCGCCCACATCGCCACCATCCCCTTCAAGGTGCTGGACAAGCTGGCGGCCCATCCCCTGACGGATAAAGGCATCCAGGCATTTCTGGATGATTGGAATAAAACCAAGTAACATAACAAAAAGACGCTTCCGCCGAGAGCGACCATGAGCGCACCTGGGTTCGCACAATTTGCAACACATCCCAATTTCCTGACGTTGTTCCGCGTCCTGGCGGCGCCGGGCATTGTGATCCTGTTGTCGTTTCCGAATCTGTGGACCACTGCCGCAGGCGCGCTCCTGTTCAGTGCGGCGGCCATCACCGATTACCTGGACGGCTATTTCGCCAGATCCCGGGGGTTGGTGACCAATCTGGGGAAGATGATGGATCCCCTGGCGGACAAGCTCCTGGTCGCCTCCTCTCTGATCATGCTCACGGCCAACGGCTGGATCCCGGCCTGGGTGGTGTGCGTCATCATCGGGCGGGAGATCGCCGTCACCGGCCTGCGGGGCGTCGTGGCCGGCGAAGGGGAGGACGCGTCGGCCTCCTGGCTGGGCAAATACAAAACCGGGTTCCAGATCGCCGCCATCATCCCCCTGCTGTTCCACTATGCTTATTTCGGGATCAACCTGCACGCCGTCGGCATGTTTTTCCTCTGGGGCGCTCTGGTGCTGACCATCTGGTCGGGCGTGGATTATTTTACCCGCTTCTGGCGGTTGCTGCAGGATTAGTTTAATTTTTTTTTGTTGACATGAATCCGGAGATCCGGTATAGAGTAGGTCTTGCTGAGCGGGAATAACTCAGTGGTAGAGTGCAACCTTGCCAAGGTTGAAGTCGCGGGTTCAAATCCCGTTTCCCGCTCCATTTTTATTTAGAAAGGCGGCATAGCCAAGTGGTAAGGCAGCGGTCTGCAAAACCGTTATTCACCGGTTCAAATCCGGTTGCCGCCTCCATAGATTTCAGAGGGTTACAACTTTAATTCAAGCCCTTTATCGAAAACTCCAGCAGCTTTCCAGCAGTTCTAAATAAAAAAGCCCTTGTCGGATAGCGCGATCCGATAAGGGCGTGATTGACAGTCAGACAGCAGGAAACTAAAATAGCTGCATTGATTGTGCTTTCCGCCGCTATCGGAAAGTGCTTCTCGGCCCGTTGGATGTTGGCGCATCCAACGGGCTTTTTTTATGTCAAAGAGCTATCCTGCCGAGAAGGCGTTGACGCTCCAGGTAGGTGTGAAGCGCCTCCCGAACCAAGCTTGCCCTTGATACCCCTTGTTTTTCTGCGAGTTCATCCAGCCGCCATACATCTTTTCTGCGGATGGACAGGGAAACCTTGATGGTACGTTCCGGATAGGGCTTTCTCGGCGCCCCTGATCCGCCCCTTGGTCCCCCTCTTCCTATGTCTCTTGATTCGGTCATGGCCCTTTTATAGGTTGCGGTTTCGGCTTATGTCAACCATTTTTTGGCGTATGCCCTTTTTGGCATTGCTTACCGGTTGACTTTGTTCGGAAAGTTTCATTTAAAATGGTTGACTATTTCAAAGGATAAGGTGTTTTTTCAAAATCCGCTCATAGCTCAATCGAGTTGCCCGCTTCAAACTTTTCTCTGCGGTGTTGTGGAGCCATCCCATATGATGGCCGCCGCCTTCTGCCGGCCATCCGTAGACGTATTGTTTCAGGGTGGGGCATGAAGAACACTTGGCGCGTGCCTCCAGCAGCATCTTTTCGGCCGTCTTTTTTTATCTTCCGGGCTTCTTTTTCCGTTTTCTTCCCGGTCGGCTGCTCCATGTATATCTCGAGGTATATCTCGAGGTATATCTCGAGGTCATCGTCCGCGATCTCCAGGTAATATTCGCCGGTGTCGTATCTGCGAAGGGCGACCATCCCTTAAATTTCATGTGCCAGGAGTTGAAGGACCTCCTTGCTCTCGATCCCCAGGTAACGCATGGTAACCGCCGGCGATGAATGCTTGAACCGGTCGCAAATGACCTCAAATCCAGCGTTGCGATACATCCACAATGGTTGAACCACTGACATATCTGCAAAAGAGGATATTGTCGATACTGCAATTGCCGGAAAAAATATATGAGCTGTCCTTCAGCATGGCTAAAAAAGAAATCGGCGTACAAAAATGAACGAAAGCCAAGTCAGCATTTTAGGAGAAATACATAGTTCGCCTTATAGCTTATAGCTTATTCATAGAGTAATATATTGAATAAGGACGTTGCCCAGTTCAAGTTGGACTATACTTTCTGGATGAATCTGATTGCCGTGGGTCTTGTTGGCTGGTTGGCATGGCTGAATTGAATCATTCCTGGCGCCGCCGAAGCCCGTCACCCGCGTCACGTGGCGGGGCGCCGACGCCTACGCCCGTCATTACGGCAAACGACCGCCGACTTTCGAAGACTGGTCGATCCTCCGGCAACGGCTGCCGGGGGCCGTGGAACCGCCCGCGCTGGTGCGCACGGAACCGGCGGCGGAAGCCGCTTCATCGCATATGTCGTCGGAAATGCATATGATGGAGTCGGGGATGCCCATGATGGGATCGTCCCCCTCCGGCAACCCGCCCGACGCACAACCCGAATCGTCCAACGCCGTCGCCAAGGAGTGGGTGGGCCTGGCCGAAGAAGGGACATTGTCCAGCCGGGTCGTGGCCTGGCCGGACGGCGCCGCATCGCCGACCCTGTTGCGCCGATACCCCTGGGAGGGGTTCGTGGACGTCGGGTTCCGGACGGTCCTGGATGTTGAAGGTAATCGATAGAAAAAAGGAGAAAGCGGATGAGACCGAAGCAGAAAATACTCGAATTTATCCATCAGGCGTATGAAGAAGAGACCGGCGCCCGGGAACGGTCGGATTCAAAGAAAATGGACCCGGAGGATCGCCAGGCCGTCCGGGAGCTGTTCGACGGCATGAGTACCGGCACCGCCCGCATCATCATCGAAGAGGAAATGGACGGTCAGGTGGCCGAAGACTACAATATCGCCCCGCTTGAAAACAAAGGCCGCTACTACGCCGCCCGGATCGTCCGGCCCGACGGCAGCGCCATCCGGCGGCTGCTGGTGGACAAGCAGACCGGCGATGTGCAATTCGCCGGGCGGTAATCGGCGGCGTTACGGCGGCAAGGGAACCAGGGGGGCATGGTCCATAGGATTCTCATTTCGCCGAATCACCGACAACAGCGCTTTTGGCTGTTCTGAATCCAATCTCCTCGAACCCCTCCCAGGGGAAACGCTCAACGACCTCCGGCAAGGAGGATTTATCCTCGGGTGCGCCCTCGACACCGCCGATGACCGCAAACCGATTCGTTTTCAGAGACTTTTCGGAGGTTTTGGCCTGTCCTCTGTTGACCCATTCGCCGATTTCATGGCTCAATCCCTTAAGGCCCAGCAGGTTTGGCGCATAAGACGCGGCCGACAGAATGTAATCGGGAGTGTTCGGATCATTTTTGTTGATTCCGTCGGAAATCCGGTCCGTTGAATCATTCGCTTTCGAAATGCCTGCGCCCTTGACCATCGCATAAAGCATCTCCAGCCCCGTCGGCAGCCGTCTGCCAAAGTAGTTTGCAAATGCCGAAGCGCCATAGCCGGTAACCCGGAGAACAGGGCTGGCGGCATAGGCCGGATCGCTGAGGTGGAAGCGGCCGTTTCGGTAGATGATCGGTTCGTATCCCGCGCGCACCTCACCCAATAGAAACCAATTGGCGCCGCCGCCTTTCACCACACCGCTTTCGATGGTGATGCTTGAAAGGTTGCGATTCAAAAAACCGGTGAACTGCTGATTTGTGACGAAGAACTCATCCAAGTAAAAGGGGTCGATCCGCGCCGACTGCTCGTTATTTCCATCCATGGTCGTGGGAATCGTAAACACACCGCCTTGGATGAGGTGCTGTTTACCAAGCTGTCCGGACGGGAAGGATTCAGCCCTGGTAACCGGGGTTTCCGCGTTTGCCCCGTTCCCCGTCCTTGATTCCAACTGGTCCTGGCCGGCGGATGTGAGCAGGCCGCTCAAGCCGGGTTCGCCCATAAGATGCCAGACGGTCATCGACATGACCGACAGCACCGCGACAATTATGCCGGCCCATATCCATTTCGGTTTCGAAAAAAGGGCGGCGGTTTGAATCCCGAATGATTTTTCCGTCTGCTTTTGAAACTCCAACCCATGGATAACGCGCTCTAGTTGTCCGAGCAGGTCCCGAACGGATGCCGTCCGCTCATCTCTGCTCTCGGCGGTGGCCTTTTGGATGATCCGATCCAGCTCCTGAAAAAAAGGCGATTCGGTTTTGGCCAGCTTAGCGCTTTTAAACGGCGCCTTCCCGGATTTGATTTTGCCGTCAGCCGCTTCATAGAGTATTTTGCCGAGGGAATAGACATCGGCACGCTGGTCGGCCCGTTTGAAATCGAAAAAATGCTCCGGCGACATATAAAAGGGCGAGCCCTTCACGTCCATGGATTGGGTGAGGGGTTTTAACCGACTCGAACGCGCCAGGCCGAAATCGGCGATTTTAGGTGTGTCCTGGTCCAGGAGGATGTTTTCCGGCTTGAGATCACGGTGCACGATGCCGTTATCATGCAATGCCGTCGCACCCGCCAGTACAGGCATAAAATACTGCCTTACCCACGCTTTAAAAAGATCTTCCTCCGGATAGAACCCATCCTCCGACATGGTGTCCCTGAGAGACCCGCCGGGGATGTATTCCATGGCGATGTATTCAATGGAGGTGTCTTGATCGCATTTTTTTACAGTAATGGCGTCATGGTCAAAAACCTGTAGAACATTGGGGTGGCGGATTTGAGCCATGGCCTGAACTTCACGCCTGAACCGCTGGACCAGCGTTTCGGCCTCTTCGCCTCCTTCATCGATCGATTCGAGCCATTCCCGAGAAACGACCTTGATGGCAACGTCTCGGTTCAGGTTGCTCTGGTGCGCCCGATAGACCTCACCCATTCCGCCCTTGCCGATAAAGCCGAGGATCACCCACTTTTTGTTGAGCACATAGCCGACCTCGAACGTGATTTTGCATGAAGTCGTCATTTTATCTGCCTTCAGCGCCATTGTTGCTTTCAACCTCCAGCATCGGCGTTGACTCGCAGCGACGGAATTGTTCCGGACTGTTTGCCGATAAAAACGTAATCGATGACGGGGCCGTCTTTTTTACTTTGAAGCTCATCTTTTTAATTCGTTCATGGCCGGGAAAAGATTTGCCTCATTTTGAGAAACTCCTCACTAAAACTGAGCCCCATAACAGCAGAGACAATAAGTTGCCCGGGAAAAAACCGCCCTAACAGCTTACCGACATCGGCCCATAATTACAACCCCAGATGATCTCTCCTTACTGATTTATGGTGAGACGGCCGATTGCGACCCGACCGTCTCAACCTTAAGAATCGGTGTTGCCAGCACCACCCGTATTCGCCCATCCGGCCGTGGCGCCCCCTGGTCGCAGGCGGCAGGTTGTAGGAGTTTTTTTATAATTTTAGACCTCCGCAAGATGGATTTCCAGCCAAACGACATACACAAAATTTTTGGGAGAAATACATAGCTCGCCTTATAGCTTATAGCTTATTCATAGAGTAATCTGTTAAATAAGGACGTTGCCCAGTT
>JAABTD010000241.1 GCA_011390065.1 Desulfobacteraceae bacterium | reverse complement strand
TTCCGACGGAGCCCGCCATGCAGACGCAGGACTTATTTATTGGCCAAAACCATCGCCTCTGGCAGTGGTGGGGTACGGGGGTGCAAGCCCCGTACCTTTAGCGGGGCGGCTCTGCCGCCGAGCAAGTATTAAACAGGTTTCTTTCCTTTAACAAGCCATCGCATCTGGCGGTGACAGTTGACTCGCTAAATGGGAGATCGCTAAAATGGTGCTTTATATCTTAAAATGGGACGTCCACCCAGACAAGGTACAGGAATATGGGGATTGGGCAAAAACAGCTATTCCTTCCCTCTTGGCCGTGCCTGGATTGGTCGAATTTCGGGGGTACAGGCCCGCTACCGGCTCTTCTCAGGTAGTGACGACTTATGAGTTCGCCGATTTTGAATCATGGGCTGCTTGGTATGGCAACGAAGAGGTCCAGAAAATAGTCAATGAACGACGTGCTTTTACAATTAACGAGAGTGCGGAATTATGGGGACCGTCACCGATTGTTCCCGCTCCTATAAGACCTCGGGATTAATATCAAAAGTTTTTCTATAATCGGTAAGGCGGCTACCAAGATGCTGTGGTTTCAATGATATTGAGCATGATCTGAACAAATATCCGAATGGGTTGTGCTCGAAACGCTAATGGCAAACGAACAATCGAAAGGAGGTAGAAAAATGTTTAGCTATCATTTGGAACATCTTTTTTCCTTTACGGCTTCACTAAGTCCCCCTGAAGCAATTGGGCCGATCGCAGAGGGAATTAGAGCCAATTACTACGTAACCGGGGGAAAAGTGAAAGGCCCAAAGGTAAACGGGAAAGTGCTGCCTGTTGGTGGTGATTGGCTTACGATTCGTACCGATGGCGTGGGGATACTTGATGTTCGGGCAACCATTGAAACGGACGATGGTGCTTTGATCTATACCGCTTATTCGGGCGTATCGGATCTGGGAAAAGACGGCTATCAGAAAGTGCTACAGCAAGAAGCGCCACCGGTCATAGATCTTCACAGCGCTCCGCGCTATTACACTGCTCATCCAGAATACCAGTGGCTAAATCGCGTTCAGTGCGTGGGAGTTGGTCAAGTTGATATGACCAAATCAGAGGTGGCCTTTGACATTTATGCGATTCGACCGGGAAGTGGATAGTTTGGGGCTGATCCGCCAATCCTTGAAGTCGTCGTAGGCGGTGACGGCAAGGTCGGGTTGGAAGAAGCCACATCGTACCCACCGGAAGCCGCCCAGGAAATGTCGAAACGCTTTCTGGAAGCGCCTCAACTCGCCGACTTTTTGACTCGAAACGGTCCATACGTCGCCGCGGATCTGACAAACGGCGTCGTGATCACCTCATGTTACGAGGTCGAAGACGCGAAACTTGCTGAAGGTCTGGACTATCTCGGCAATTATTTCACCATCTTCTTCGGCGTGCCGGGCTTCAAATATGAGTACAAGGTGAATTTCCCGGTTGAGAAAGCCCTTAAGATGATTGGGATGGGGTAAGGCGCTGTCCCATTCAACGAAACACGGCATCCAAATCCATCATCAGCTCCGGCAAAACGGCAACTTCGAGTCGCCCCTTTCCTTCCCGAAAAACCGGCGGCTCGAATTTGCCGTCCGCGCCGAGCACGAATACCGTCACCAGCTCATCGAGCGGATGCACGAGCCAGTATTCCCGCACACCCATTCGTTCATAAAGCAGCCGCTTGGCGATGTGGTCCTTGGAGGACGTGAAGGGCGACAGCACTTCGATGATCCAGTCCGGCGCGCCCCGGCAGCCCTTGTCGTCGATTTTCGACGGGTCGCAGATGACGACGATGTCGGGTTGGACCACGTTGATGATCGCCTCATCCGCCTCGTCTTTTTCGGGCAGGCGGACGTCAAAGGGGGCAATGAAAACCCTGCAAGCGGCGTCATCCGGTAAAAATGACCGGATTTGAAAAAACAACTCCCCTAAAACAGTCTGGTGCTTCGTGGAGGGCGCGGCGGTCATGCTGTATGGAATCCCTTCGATGATCTCCCAACGTTCATCTTCCGGCCAGTTCAGATAGTCTCCGTAAGTGATGGGGGCGTCTTCTCGTTTTAGCAATGGCATTGACATAACGGCATCTCCTTCAAAGAAACACGGCGTCCAGGTCCAACGTCAGATCCGGCAACGCGGTTACCTTGATTTGACCTTTTCCTTCCTGAAACACCGACGGTTCGAATTTGCCATCAGCGCCAAGGATAAAAATGGTGATCATCTCGTCCAGCGGATGCACCAGCCAGTATTCCCGCACTCCCATACGTTCATAGAGCAGCCGCTTGGCGATGTGGTCCTTGGAGGAGGTAAAGGGCGACAGGACTTCGATGATCCAGTCCGGCGCGCCCCGGCAGCCCTTGTCGTCAATTTTCGACAGGTCGCAAATGACGACGATGTCGGGCTGGACCACATTGATGATCGCTTCATCCGCTTCGTCCTTTTCGGGCAGGCGGACGTCAAAGGGAGCGAAAAAAGCCTCACATTCGGGTTTCTCCGATAGAAATGAATGAATCTGGACGAACAAATCCCGTGAGACCCGCTGGTGTTTGGTTGATGGCGCGGGGCTCATGTCATAAAGAACCCCGTCGATGATCTCCCAACGCTCATCTTCCGGCCAGTTCAAGTATTCCCCGTAGGTGACGGGGGCGTCTCCTATTTTCGATTGTGGCAACGACATGGCAAAACCTCCCGACCAGGACGGCTCCCAGCTAAATCCTGGCAATCCCTGAATCCTGGCCATCCGAGTTCAGACAATTAGATATCCGAATTCCCTCAATGGCCATTATACGTTTTTCCCTTCCTAACATCAACGCCATTCCCCATCATGCCAGAGTTGTACCATCCCGATACATGTATAAAAATAAAACACTTTTAGCAAGCCCCTAATTTTCATAGCGATCTTAAGGCAAACAGCCCCCAGTGTGTTTTATAATAATACAATAATGGCGTGTCTAATTTCTCCATCCAAATTTCTCATTCAAACGTCATCTATCTGAATTCATATATTATAACATTCAATTCCCCCTGTCGATATTCAATTGGCACTTCAATTGCTTTATTGATCGCGATTCATAAATCGTAACCGCATCAATTACATGAACAAGGAGGATGCAAGATGCAAAGAGAGATCAGGAAACGGCCTTTAATGACATGGACCGTCGTTGTGGCGACCGTCGCGGCGTTGGCGATGGTCGGTTCGCCGGCCTTCGCCGAGCGGAAGCCGGGCGCGCCGGTGGACCCCATGAAGATTATCACGGCCACGGCCACCTTCGACCCGGTGCGCCCCGAAGCGGCCCGAGTCATCGCCGACGCCTTCAAGGCCCTGGGGTGGGACGTGTCGGCCAACCCCGTCGACTACAACCAGAACGTCCAGAAGGTGATGCAGGAGCAGGACTACGACATGTGGCTGGTCATGCTCTCGGGGGCGTCCCTGCGCATCGACCCCAACGTCTTTATCTACAAGGTCCACCATTCCTCCCAGTACGGGAAGGGCGGGTGGAACTGGTCGGGCATTTCGGATCCGCTGATGGACAAGCTGGCCGAGGAGCAGCAGGTGACCATGGTCCCGGCGGAGCGCCAAAAGATCGTCTACAAGGCCCAGGAGCGGGCCCATGAGCTTCAGGCGCTCAACGTGCTGGTCAATGTCCAGATGACCAACGCCTACCGGTCCGACCGGCTCAAAAACGTCGTTCCCATGATGGGCGAAGGCATCGGCTCGTTCTGGACCGACATCGGCGCCGAGATCGTCCAGGGCGACGGGTACATCCGCACCGGCATGACCACCCCGCTGAAGAACCTCAACCCGGTATCGGCCAAGGACCATTCCGAGTTCATGGAACTGCGGATGATCTACGACCGACTGTTCCGCATCGGGCCGGACGGCAAGGCCCAGACCTGGGCCGTAAAGTCCTACGACATCGTCGATCCCACCACGATTGATTTGACCCTGCGCGAGGGCATGAAATGGCACGACGGCGAGGACGTGACCGCCGAGGACGTGAAGTTCACATTCGACTACCATACGAAATGGCAGGCGCCCTTCTTCGTGGAGGCCCTGCGGCACTTCGATTCCGTGGAGGTCACCGGCCCCCTGAGCGTGCGGGTCAAGCTGAAGGACCCCTACGCGCCCTTCATCCCCAACCTGCTGGGCGCCATCTTCCTGATCCCCGAACACATCTGGAAGGACATCCCCGAAAAAGTCGGCCTGGAAGACCCGCTGAACTACGCCAACGACAATCCCGTCGGCAGCGGCCCCTTCAAGTTCGTCCACTGGGACCGGGGCCGGGAACTCAAGGTAGAGGCCTTCAAAGAGCACTTCAACGCGCCCAAGGCCGACGGGATCATCCGCATCGCTTACGGCTCCCACGACGCCATGGCCGCGGCCATTGAAAAAGGGGAGTGCGACCGGACCCGGTACATCCTCAAACCCAGCCTGCTGGAAGACCTGAAGAAGATTCCCAACGTGGTGGCCAAAGGGTATCCCAACCACGGGTTCTACACGCTGATTTACCACACCAAGCGGGCCCCCCTGGACGACATGGCCTTCCGCCAGGCCATCGCCCACGTCATCCCCAAGGAGCTGATGATCATGGCCATACTGTCGGGCTACGGCGAACCGGGCGGTTCGGTCATCGCGCCGGCCAACGAATTCTGGCACAACCCGGATGTGAAGCCCTACCCCGAGGACATCGACAAGGCCAAACAGATCCTCAAGGACGCCGGCTACACCTGGAAAAACGGCAAACTCCATTACCCGGAATAATCCCCATCCGCCCTCCCCTTCCGGCGCTCGCCTGACGGGCGCCGGAAAGGCGGGCGACGCAAAGGCGATTCACCCATGAAGGAATACATCGTCTATCGGATTTTCTACACGGTCGTCACCCTGTTCGCGGTGGCCACCATCCTGTTTTTCATCTTCCGGCTCCTGCCCGGCGACCCCACGGCCCAGGTCATTTCGCCGGCCCTGGACGAAGTGGCCCAGGCCCGGCTGAAGCAGGCCTTCGGGCTGGACAAGCCGCTGCTGGTCCAGTACGGGCTCTACCTGAAAAACATCGTGGCCCTGGACTGGGGCCGGTCCTTCACCAGTTCGCGGCCGGTGTTCGAGATCCTGACCTACCGCTTCTGGAACACCATCTTTCTCATGGGCGCGGCCATGTGCTTCACCCTGGTGTTCGGCGCCGGCATGGGGATGATCATGGCCTGGAAACGAAACAGTCCCCTCGACGTCTGGTCGTCGGTGGTGAGCCTGGTGTTCCAGTCGGCGCCGCCCTTCATCACCGGGCTGCTGCTGCTCATGGTGCTCAGCTACCGGATGGATCTGTTTCCCACCGGCGGCATGAGAACCCCGGGGGTGGCCCTCACCTCGGGCATCGGCCTGTTTTTTTCCTGGGACTTCATCCACCACATGGTTTTGCCCACCATCGCCGTGGCTCTTTATTACCTGGCCACGCCCATGCTGATCATGCGGGACTCCATGCTGGAAGTCATGGGCAGCGACTTCATCGAACTGGCCAAGGCCAAGGGGCTGTCGCCCATGCGGGTGATGATCAAGCACGCGGCCCGGAACGCCCTGCTCTCGGTGGTGACCGTCTCGTCGATCCTGGTGGGGTTCGCCATCGGAGGGCAGGTGATCGTGGAGCAGGTCTTCTCCTGGCCCGGCATGGGCCAGCTCATGGTGGAGGCCGCCTCGTCCCACGACTACCCCGTGGCCCAGGCCACATTCCTGGTGCTGGCCGCCATCGTGATCGTGCTCAATCTGCTGGCGGACATCTCCTACTGCTACCTCGACCCCCGGGTCAAAATGGGAAAGAGTTGAGTTCATGAAGATCACCGGCATCGATCTCCATCACATCAAAATCCCCTTCGCCGCGCCCTACAAGCTGTCGAAGAAATACGGCACGCTGACCGACGCCCACGCGGTGATCGTCAAGGTTCATACGGACGCCGGCGTCACCGGCGTCGGCGAGGCCGACCCCCTGAATCCCTTCACGGAAGAGACGCCGGGGACGGTCATGACCGTGATGCGGGACGCCGTCGCGCCCCTCCTCCTGGGCATGGACCCGACGCGGATCAACACCATCGAAGGGTTCCTGGACCGGGCCGTGCTGGGCCACCCCACGGCCCGGGGCGCGGTCAACATGGCCCTGTTCGACATCCTGGGCAAGGTCCGGAACGCGCCCGTTTACGATCTGCTGGGGGGCATGGCCCAGTCCCGCCTGCCCATCATGGGCGCCATCGGAAGCGGTACGCCGGAAGAGGACGCCGAGGCCATCGGAAAATGGGTCGACCGGGGCTGCGACACCGTCATGATCAAGATGGGGGTGCTGCCCATCCGCGACGAGATCCGGCGGCTGGAAGCGGCCCAGGACCGGTTCGGCGACAAGGTTCGCTTCATCGTGGACGCCAACCAGGGCTGGGATGTACCCCAGGCGCTAGCCTTTATGGACGGGGTTCGGGGGTTCCCGCCGCACCTTCTGGAGCAGCCGGTGGATCGGGTGGACTTGCACGGACTGGCACGGATTCGTGGACGCGCCGTCTGCCCCGTCAGCGCCGACGAGAGCCTGGTCGGTCCTGAAGACGCCGCGCGGCTCATCGAACATCGCGCTGTGGACGCCTTTAGCCTCAAGGTCTCCAAGAACGGCGGCCTGAGCGCGACCCTCAAGATCGCCCACGCGGCCGACGCCTTCGGGCTCCGGTGCCTCATGAACTCCATGCTCGAATTCGGCGTTACCCAGGCCGCTTCCCTCCAGTTGGGCTGCACGCTCACGAACCTGCTGGATTGCGGCCACGCCTACATGTCGGTGCTGCGGATGGCCGACGACATCTCGGATTTCGGCGATTTCATCGACGGCGCCACAGTCGCGGTTCCCACGGGACCCGGCCTGGGCGTTCAACTCGACGAAGATAAACTCAACCACTACACCGCGGCATCCCTTCGGTTGCCAAACGGAAAAGAAGGAAACGCGCCATGAGCGGCCAGCGCCCCCGATTCGCGATCCTCGGCACCGGCAATTCCGGCCAGGCCTTTGCCGCGGACATCACCCTGAAAGGCTTTCCGGTCCATCTGGCCGAGGTCCCCGCCTTCGCGGAAAACCTTGACGCCATCCGGGAAAAAGGCGGCATCCAGATCTCCGGCGACGCCTCCAACGGCTTTGCAAAACTCGCCCTGATCACCACGGATTTCGCCGAAGCGATCCGGGGCGTGGATATCGTGATCATCGGCGGATCGGCCTTCGCCCACGAGCCCATCGCCAAAGCGGCGGCCCCGCATTTCGAGGACGGCCAGTACGTGCTGTTCACCTCCAACTTCGGGGCCCTGCGGTTCCGGGGCTGGATGCGGGAGATGGGCGTCACGGCCGACGCGACCCCGGTTGAGACCATGAGCCTGATTTACGCCACCCGGGCCCTGGCCCCCGGCGAGGTGTCGGTCATCGGCGTCAAGAACGACCTGCCGACCGCCTGCCGACCCGCAAGCCGGACCCGGGCCTTCCTCGATCTCATCGGCCCGGTCTTTCCCGAACTGACGGCCGCCGACAACGTGCTCTTCACCAGCCTCAACAACCTCAACCCCATCGTCCATCCGCCCATGATGCTCTTCAACGCCGGGCGCATCGAGGCAACGGGCGGCGCCGGATGGAACCTCTATCACGAGAGAT
>JAABTD010000240.1 GCA_011390065.1 Desulfobacteraceae bacterium | reverse complement strand
CCGAACGGGAGGGAGCGGAAAAAACCGTCGCCGAAATTCGGCTGTCCCTGACCGGGTTAACGGTGGACAGAGGCGTGCTGACGGCTGCCGAGACCGTGGAGTCCCTTTACCAGGAAGTGGGCAGCGTCCGGAAGGCTGAAAAAGACCGGCGTCGACTGACGGCCATGAAGAGCGGCGACGAGACCGAGGCGAAGACCCTGTTGAAGGGGTTGCGCAACGCGCTGAGCCTGGAGGAGGCTCAATCCATGCGGCTGGATCGGGCTGAAAGCGTCCGCATCCAGGAACTGGGCGCCGCCATGGAACGGCTGCTGACCCGCTCCGAAAGCGGCCGGGAAGAGGCCGTGAAACTCGAACTGCGCATCGAGCGGCTGCGGCGGCGACTGGCGGATCTGGGCGAGCCGGCCGATCCATCCCCCTTGCAGGCGGCCGTTGACGCGGCCCGGGGGGAGGGTCATCTCCAGGAAACCCACCGGACCGAAACCGCGGCTTTGGAACGGGACCGGTCCAAGGCAACAGCCCAATACAAGCGGCTGGGATCGCCGGGGGACCGCATCGAGACCGTCGGCGAACTTCTCCTTCCTGAAATGGAGAGCATCGATTTGTTCGAGGGCCGGCTGGCCGATGGACAGGCGGCGGCAGCGCGGGAAAAGGGGGCCGTGTCCGAGGCCCGGAAGGCCCTGTCCGAGATCGCCCGCGACCTTTGCCGGATCGAGATGGAGGGCGCGATTCCGTCGGAAGCGGACCTCCGGAAGGCCCGGGAGCATCGGGATGACGGGTGGGCCGCCGTCCGCGATGTCTGGCTGGGGGGCGCGGCGCCGGCGGCCGCGGCCGGGAGGTTTTCAGCAGATGTCGCCGACGCCGGCGATCTGGCCAGGGCCTATGAAGCGCGCGTGCTGGCGGCGGACGCGCTGTCGGATCGATTGCGGCGGGAGGCCGGCCGGGTGGCCCGAAAGGCTGCCCTCCGGGCCGATCAACAGACCCGGAAGGAGGAATTGGAGAGATTGGAAACATCCCTCGCCTCCGCGGAAGCGGCCGATGCGGAAAACCAGTCGCAATGGACCGCTCTCTGGGCGCCGGCCGGCGTCACGCCCCGTTCTCCCCGGGAGATGCGGCCCTGGCGGCAGAACCTGACCCGGTTGATTGAAACCGTTGCCGCTCTCCGGGAACGAGAGGTCCGGCAGGCGGAGCTGGCAGCCCGGATCACGGCCCACGAAGGCGCCCTTCGTCGTGCGCTTGACGACAGCGGCCGGCCGCCGCCGGCGGCATCTCCCGCCCTGGGCGATCTGCTCCGCATGGCCGCGGACCGCGCGGCGGCGCTGGAGAAACATCGCACCGCCCGGGACGCCGCCCTGCGGGAAATCCAGGACCGGGAGGACGAACTCCGGGAGATCGAGGTCAAGGCCCGGCAGGCGGAGGCGGATCTCGTTTCCTGGCGGTCGGAATGGGCCGCCGCCGTGGCGCCCCTGGGCCTCGACGAAGGGGCCTCGCCGGCGCAGGCCAACACCGTGCTGGAGGACATCCGATCCCTCATGGTCAAATTCAAGGACATCGATGTTTTTCGAAAACGGATACAGGGAATCGACCGGGATGCGGCAACGTTTCGCGACAAGGCGACGGAACTGGCGTCCCGGATCGCCCCTGATCTGAGCGCGGAAGATCCCGAAGAGATCGCCATCGCCCTCAACCGGCGCCTGACCATGGCGCGAACGGCGGAAACCGAGGAGAAAGCGCTGCGCCGGCGGCGGGTGCAGGAGGAGGAACGGTTTCGAAAGGCAACGGAGCGGATTTCGGCCGTTCAGGCTCAGTTGGCGGCCCTCTGTGAAGAAGGGGGGTGCCGGAACCCGGAAGGGCTGCCGGAAGCCGAAAAGCGGTCCCGGCAACGGCGGGAGATCGAGCAGTCGTTGGCCGCTGTTGAAAGCCGGCTTCGCGAATTGAGCGGGGGCGTTCCCGTCCAGGCCTTTCTGGAAACGGCCGGCGCCGTGGATCCCGACGCCATCGAGCCCCGGGCCCTGCGTCTCGGGGAGGAGATCGAGGCTCTGGAGGCGCGAAAGTCGGAACTGGATCAGGCCATCGGCCGGGAGCGCAGCGAGTTGAAGCGGATGGACGGGAGCGGCCGGGCCGCGGATCTGGCCGCCGATGCCGAAAACATTCTGGCCCGGATTCGCTCCGACGCCGAACACTGCATCCGTCTCAAGCTGGCTTCGGCAGTGCTCCAGGGGGCCATCGAACGGTACCGGGAAAAGCACCAGGGCCCGATTCTCCGGCGCGCCGAATCCCTTTTTTCCCGGATGACCCTGGAGTCGTTTGAGGGCCTTCGTCTCGAATTTACCGATAAGGGCGACGCCATCCTGGTGGGCGTTCGGCCGGGGGGAAAAGAGACCGTCGGGGTGACGGGCATGAGCGAAGGAACTGCCGATCAGCTCTACCTGGCCGTGCGACTGGCGAGCCTGGAAACCTATCTGGCAAAACACGAGCCCATGCCCTTTATCGTTGACGATATCCTGATCCAGTTCGATGACCGCCGGGCCATCGCCACCCTCGATGTCCTGGCGGAGCTGTCGGAAAAAATCCAGGTGATCGTTTTCACCCATCACCGTCATTTGCTGGATCTGGCCCGGGAGCGCCTGCCGGCGGAACGGCGGCATATTCATTATCTGGCGCAAGATCCGGACGAAAGCAGGGATGCCCATGCTCAATGATTTTATAGACGAAGTGACCTCCCAGGGCGCGGAAGCGGTGTTGCCCCAGAACCTGAGCGATGTGTGGCTGGAGGAACTCTATGCGGCCGCCGTCGATTTTCTCAGAGCCGTCACGGCCGAAGATACGGTCGCCGACGCCGAAGGAAAGATGTTCGAGGACGAGGAATCCATGCTCCTTCTGACCGCGACGGCGGAAATACTCCAGCACCAGCGAGCCTACCATCCGGAGATGCAGATTCCCGAAGGGGAACTGTTCGAACCCCTCTCCTGTTACGCGCTATCGGTGGTCTTTGAATATCTGGCCAGAAAGGTCCAGATAGAGATCGAACCGCCCACCCTGGAAACGGTGCTGGATCGGGATCGTGTGGTCGATTTCGAAGAACGCCATCCGGAAGTGACGGCGGCCCTCAACATGCTGGTCGGCGGCGGAGAGGAGGGGGACGCGCCCCGTTAGCCCAATGTTCGGACACTGGTTGCGCCGGATGTTCCGGAAACCGGGTCAAGGCCCTGCTGTTGACCCCGACCGACAGGGGAGGAGGACTACTATACCCTCCGCATCCCCAGACCCGCCCTCCGAAGCGCCTCAGACGGCATCTGCTGAATCTCCATCTGCCGAATCCCCATCTTCTGATGTCGCCGATGCTGACGGTTCTCCGCAAACCGATGTCCGAGAGGCTCTTATTCAGGTTCAGAAAAAGAAACACGGCCGCCGCCGGACGCGTCGCGCCGTTAAAAAGGCTGCGGCAAAACAGAAACGGGAACCGGCCCAGGGACCGCCGGTCAACCGGAATCGGATCCCCATCATCCGTGAAGATGCCGACCTGTATGCCGTATTCGGACTCAAGGAACCGGCCGAGACCGACCGGGATGTTTTTGAGAAAATGATGGCGGATGCGTTGTCTGAAACCGACATGGCGGCTGTTATGGCGGAAAAAGACGCCGGCCGCCGCTCCGAACGGCCCCTGAGCCTGAAGGCGCGGCTCAGCGCTTATCCGCCCCCCCAGGAGATGCTCGACCTCCACGACTGCACCGCCGCGGACGCCATATCCAAAGTGGAATCTTTCGTCCAGACGTCCCGGGGCCGAGGATTGAAGACCGTCAAGGTCATCGTCGGGAAAGGTCTTCATTCAGAGGGCGCCGCCGTGCTGCCCCGGATCGTACCGGTTCAACTCGGCCGGATGAAGCACCGGCAGCTGGTGCTGGAGTATAGATGGGAAAAAGATGCCCGAAGCAAAAGCGGGGCTTTGATCGTCTACCTGCGCTGAACGGCGGACCTTTCTGCTATTGGGCGACCAGTCCTGCCATCCACATGGTCAGCGGGGGGAAGAAGGTGATGATCAGCAGATCCACGATGAGGATGGCCAGAAAGGGGAGAATCCGGCGGCTGACGGCCCCGATGCTGTCGCCGGAGATGGAACAGGAGACGATAAGGCAGATCCCCATGGGCGGGGTCAGCATCCCGATGGCCAGGTTGGTCACCACGATGGCCCCCAGTTGGATCAGGCTGATGCCCAGGGCCGGCAGCATGGCGGTGATCATGGGGACCAGGAGAATCAGGGCCGCGGTGGTCTCCACAAAGGTGCCGGCGATGAGCAGCACCACATTGATGAGCAGCAGCAGGAGGATGGGATTGTCGGTGATGCCCAGAAGCGCGCCGGCCAGCCGGGCCGGGATGTCTTCGATGGCCGCGATCCAGGAAAAGACCGAGGCCGTGGAGATGATGAACATGACGATGGCCGCGGTGACGGCCCCGTCCCGGAAGATGGGGAACAGATCCTTCCATCCGATTTTCCGGTAGATGAAGATGCCCACCGCCAGCGCGTAGATGACCGCCACGGCGGCCGATTCGGTGGACGGGAAGATCCCGAAGAGAATCCCCCCTAAGATGATGAGCGGCGCTCCCAGGGCCAGAAGCGCCCGCTTGAAGGTCCGCCATACCTCCGAAAGAGAAAAGGCGCTGGTGGCCGCATACCCTTCCCGTCGGGAGATGACGGTCGATACGACGATCAGGGAGATCCCGATGAGAATTCCCGGCAGGATGCCGGCGGCAAACAACTGGCCGATGGAGGCGCCGGTCAGAAATCCGAAAACGATCATGGGAATGGAGGGGGGAATGATCACGCCGATGGAACCGCCCGAGGCCTGGACCGCGGCGGCGAAATCCGACGCATACCCGGACTTTTTCATGGCCGGGATGAGAATGGCCCCCACGGCGGCGGCGTCGGCTGCCGCCGACCCGGAGATGCCGGCAAAGAACATGGCCGACACGATGGTCACGGCGGCCAGCCCGCCGGGCAGCCAGCCCACCAGGGCGTTGGCGAAATCGATGATCCGCCGGCTGATGCCGCCGGTTTCCATGATGATGCCCGCGAACATGAACAGCGGCACCGCCATGAGATGAAAGGAATCGGCGCCGCCGAACATGCGCTGGACCACCATCATCAGGGGAAAGGTTCCCTGGACCAGAATCCCGATCACCGACGCCGCGCCGATGGCGATG
Source organism: Desulfobacteraceae bacterium (assembly GCA_011390065.1). Taxonomy (GTDB): domain Bacteria; phylum Desulfobacterota; class Desulfobacteria; order Desulfobacterales; family JAABSP01; genus JAABTD01. Next base: position 2,462 of record JAABTD010000240.1, on the reverse strand, counting down.
GCAATGGGCGTGTTGATGGCGAACAGCGCCAGCAGGGCGATGAGCAGGGCTTCAGCGGTCATGGCGGTTTCCGGTGAGGTCCGTCAGAAGAAAGGCGAGGCCGTGCAGGGTCAGAATCGACCCGCTGATGGGGATGATGCTGAAGATGATCCATTTGGGCAGGTAAAGCGCCGGTGAAATCTGGAACCGGACAAAGTGGGCGAACCGCCAGCCGAAGACGATCATCACGCAGAAAAGGCCGATGGAAACCAGGTGAATGGCGAGTGGAACGGGAACGGTCGAACATGGCGGCATCCGGCGGTACAGCACATCCACGCCGGGGTGAACCCGCCGCCGATAGGCCACGGATGCGCCGAGAAAGGTGAGCCACACCAGCATGAACCGGGCCAGTTCCTCGGACCAGAAGAGCGAACTGTTGAGCGCATACCGGAAAAAGACCTGAGCCGCCACGATCAGGGACATGGAAATGCCCAGCGCGAACAGAAGATATTCGATGCCGAGGTTGAGGCGGCGGCTGAGGGTGTCGATAAAGGTGAGTATGCGTTGCATGATAGATGTCATGGTCCGTTGCAGCGTTGATTCAAAGCTTCGCCGGATTTTTGCGATTTTAAGGCGGATTTGTCAACAGTAATTCAGTGCATCCCGCACCTGAAGGTCAAGGGATGGAGGGGAAGACGCATGATCACATTATTGGGAATCAGCAGTTCGCCCAGAGCCGGCGAGGCCCACGCCATGTTCGATTCACTTTCCACCGTCATGCTTCAGGATGTTCTGGCGGCGGCCCGGGAGGTTTCCGGCGACTGCAAGACGGAGATGATCCATCTGGGACGCATGAACATCAACCCCTGCAAGGGGTGCTTTTCGGACATGGAAACCCGGTGTCACTACCTTTGCGATTGTTATGACGATGATTTCCCGGGCATTGCCCGGAAGATCATCGAGGCCGACGGCGTGATTTTCGCCAGCCCCACCTATATGTTCGGCATGTCCAGCACCCTGAAGCGGTTTTTCGAACGGTGGATCAGTTTCAAAGCGCCGCCGGTGGACCGGGAGCGGGCGAGCAAATCCCTGGATGAGTGCTTCGACCTGTTGCGTCAGGAGGCGGAGGGGACTTTGAAGACAACCAACCCCCTTCGGGGCAAGGTCGGCGGAATCGTGGTTGCGGGCAGTGAGCTGGGGCAGGCAAACGTTGCCAGGGAGATCATGCTGATTTTGAATCTTTATGGATTTCTCCTGCCGCCCCAATCCTTTATCTATCACACGGGGCACAGCATGCAGTCCATGGAAGAGGTGCGAAACGGGTTTTACGAAAACCAGTGGCTGCTCAATGCGCTGGAAAATCTGGCGCGCTCGACCGTGGATCTGATCAAACTGACCCAGGGGCATGAATGGCCCGGGATGCCGGATGTGCTGTGTAAAAGGGAAAGGTCCTGATGCGGCGGAAACCGTAGATTCCAAAAACCGCACACTCGAGGTTTTCCGTGGCCGTTTCGCACCAGATCTCGTCGTAATTTTTGGAAGAGATTCCTCAAGCTCCGCCGCCAACGCGGCATGTCGAAGGGGGTCAAGGTCATAAGACACAAACTGCTTTAAGGGCTTGGAAATGTAAATTTTTCAAGAGGATTTCAGATTGCCTTGCTATTCGGGTTGCTGGCATGGCATGATGATCCGACGCAATTTGAAATGCCTGTACAACCGGTTCTCATCATTTCCATTTCAGGGAGACGGAAACCATGCCCCAGCTTTTCGATGTCCTTTTCAATGATTTGAGAGGGAGCAAACGAAACGTGAACCGGCTCATGGGGGCCGGGATCGTTTTCGTTTTGTTGTGCCACGTCTATGTGGTTGAACCCTATTTCCGGTTCAAGGCCCAGGAGAAAAAGGCGCAGGAAACCTTGAGAACCGTTGAAGACAAGCGCGAAGCGCTGTGGAATCAGCTCCAAAAGACAAAGCAGGTGAGCCAAAGCGTCCGGGATGCGCTGTCCCGAATCCAAGAAGAGATAGCAGGCTATCCCGACCACCTGCGCAAAACATTGAGAGAAATCCACGAGGCCGTATCCACCTAGTCATCGGATATATTTTTCCAACAGGAAGCGCCGCCCGTCCCCAAGGTCGGCAAATTTCGAATGCCGTCGGATATTGGCGCCTTCGAAGCGGGCGCGCGTTGGTACATCGAGGCATGGTTCAAAGATCTCATCACCAACCTGGAAAGAAACGTCGTGAATCCGATCATCGGGTTGAAGATCGAAGGGGAGGGCCGCGCGTCCGCCGCTCTCGAAAAGATGGCGTCCGGGGCCATGGACCGCCTCCGTGAATACCTGGATACGGTAGATCCTGAATTCTGGAAGAGTTACGAAGGCGGCAAGCAGCCTGTCGCCCAAGAGATCCAGGAATTGGTGGCGGAATCCTTCTCGCCTGTTGAAAAGGAGGTCAACGATCTGCTGGGCAAGACCGAGGGCGAT
>JAABTD010000443.1 GCA_011390065.1 Desulfobacteraceae bacterium | reverse complement strand
CCGCCGCTGCCGCCGTTGACGCCGGCGGCGATGACGATCAAGACGAAAGGGGAATAAGTGATAGGGACAAAGGGACAGAGGCACAAAGGGAAAAAGCCCCGGAGGGGCGTCACATAACAGTCCAGGGCATCGCCCTGGGAGCTGGACAAAGGGGGTTGAATGAAAACACGCCTGAACAATCCCGATTACATGACCTTCCCGCTCAGGATCGGGGCCGCGGGGGCGGCGGTCAGTTCCCGGCAGGCCCATGTGCGGGAACAGATCGAGCAGGTGCTGTTCACCAACCCCGGCGAGCGGTGGTTCCGGCCGGAGTTCGGGGTCGGCGTGCGGGCACTGGTCTTCGAACCCAACAACCAGCCCCTCTGGGAGGTGACCAAGAAACGGCTCATGGCCTCCCTGTCGGACGCCCTTTCCGGCGAGGTGGCCCCCCGGAGTCTCATCATCGATGTGACCGGGGACGGCGAAAAACTGCTCATCACCATCGGTTATACGTTGGCGACCCTCAACCATGCCGAAAAGGTTCGGTTTGCGGTGGAAGGGTCTTAGAGAGGATGTCCGGATGGCGGAAAACCCCAAACTCAATTTAACCTTTTCGGACGGTTGCGGCGACTGCGGCGAGCGGGAGGTAGACCTGCCCGAACCCCTGCCGCCGGTTGGGGACGATTTCGACTGGCGGGTGCGGGACTACGACGGGTTCCGGCTCTTCATGATGGAAGAGCTGGCGGCCCGGTTCCCCGAGCGGCGGCGCTGGACCCCGGCGGACATGGAAGTGGTCCTGGTGGAAGCCCTGTCCGTGGTCCTGGACGGCCTGTCGGACGGTCTCGACCGGGTCCACGCCGAAGCTTTTCTGGCCACGGCCCGTCGGCCCGAATCGGTGCGCCGTCTGTTGTCCATGATCGGCTACGACGCGGTGCGGCTGGCCGACCCGGCCGCCGGCATCCCCGAGCCCGTGCCGCCGGTGGGCGAATCGACGGCGGAGCAGCGACGGCGATTGAAGGGATTTCTGCCGGCCCTCCAAACCTTTCTGGACGATTACCGGGCCATCCTGGACGCGGAGTTGACGCCGCTTCAGCGGTCGCGGCTGAATGATTTTATTCAGGAACCGGAAGAAGCCGATCCCCCGGCCCTGGATGCGGTTCAGCACTTCGTCGAACATGCGCCCGAATTTGTGAGCCGGGCCCGGAACGACGCCATGGAACGGTTCTGGACCCGTTACCCCCATGCCATGGACGCCGCCCGGGCGGCGGGGCCCCGGGCCGTCCACACCCAGAAACGGATGGTCACCCTCGACGATTACGCGGATCGGCTGATGGATCACCCGCTGGTGATGCGGGCCCTTGCGGTGAGCGAATGGTCGGGATCCTGGACGAACCTTCGGGTGGCGGCGGTGCTCCGGAACAACGTGCTTCTTGACGATCCCCTGACGGCCGCCGCGCTGGGCGGGGCCGAGGCCCGAACCGCGTTGGGGGCGGCGGTGGACGACTTCCACAACGACCGGTCCCTGTCCATCCCGGCCTGGAGCGCCGATCCTACGTCCCGAACGGTGCTCCGCCCCTATCTCGACGCGTATCGCATGGCGGGCCAGGAGGTGTTTTTACAGGATGCGGCGCCGGTGGGGATTCAGATCTCCATTTCCGTTCGGGTGGCGTCCAACTACTTCCGGTCCGAGGTGCGCCGGGCGGTGCGCCAGCGGCTGGGAACCGGACTGGGCGGCTTCTTCGCCCCGGGCCGCCTGGATTTCGGAGAGGATCTCCACGCCAGCGACGTCATCGAAGCGGCCATGGCCCTGGACGGGGTGGAAAACGTCTGCCTCAACCGGTTCAAACGGATCGGCAATCGGTATCCCGACCGGTCCGGCAGCGGCCGCATCCGCCTCGACGGCCTGGAGATCGCCGTCTGCGACAACGACCCGCTCCGACCTGAGCGCGGCGCCCTGCGCGTCGTGGCCCACGGCGGTCAGACCGGATGAGCCCATGAAGCGTGAGAACAAAAGACGGGCGGAAAGACGAACCCCATGAGCGACATGATCCGAAAACCCGATTTGACCCGCTGGAACCGCGCCGGTCTCCGGCGGTTCCGATATGTGGACGGCAATGCGATCACGTTTCTGGAGGCGCTCCGTTTGGCGCTGGCCGAAAACTTCACCGGGCTCGACGGAAAGAACCAGTGGGAGGCTCTGGACACGGCCATCCCGGTTCCGGCTGATGAAGATCCGGCGGAACGCCAGGAACGCTGGATCGCCCAGTACCATGACGACCGCCGGGACCACGCCTGGGAGATCGCCCGGACCCTCGCCC
>JAABTD010000239.1 GCA_011390065.1 Desulfobacteraceae bacterium | reverse complement strand
CAAGGGATTACATCGAAGATCTGCTCAAACAGACCGGCGGCAACGTCACGCGAAGCGCCGAGCTTTCCGGACTCGGCCGACCCTCCCTCCAGAAAATCATGCGCCGGCTGTCGATCCAGTCGGAGGCGTATCGCACCCATCAACCCGATGGCGTCGATGCGCCGGATTCCTAAAAAGGCTGTTTCCCGATGAAATCCGTAATTGGATCGACGGTCGCGGCCCTTTGGCTTTTAAGTTGTCTTACGGGATGCGCGACGCTCTATTGGGAAAAGCAATGGACCTGGGACGCCCTCGAAACCGTCGGGGAAGTCCAGCGCATCTGCGTGGAGAGCGATCCACCCGCCGCGCTGTGGCTGGATGGGACCTATGTGGGCGAAACGCCGGTTGAAATTTCCTTCTCCTACGGGGTCAACGAGATCCGGCTGTTACGGCGCCAAATCAGGGCGTCCGGTTCCGGAAACCGGGAAGTTCTTGCCACGGAATCCGAAACCCGCGGTTTTTTGCAGGAGACCGTCCATACCCTCCACTTCCGGGCTTCCGGATTTCACGACCGGTTCCTGCCGCTGACGATTCCCCGTTTTGACGAGACTGTCCAGGCGCAGCTGAAAAGAAAAGTCGGGCCTGGCTTCCCGGTGACCGTTCGGCTGGATGTCGCGGCCCTGAATGAGCAGTTTTCCCTGATCCGCCGCATTATCGGGCAACATGCGCTCAGCGGCGGGGAGAACGGCATAAAGGAGGGGGTTACGGTCGACGCTGGCCCCGACAGCCGACGGCAGCGTTTCACCGTGACCGTCGCCGACCCGGATGCTCTGTCCGATTTGCTCGACGCCCTCTTTTCAGCAGCCCGGGAACGCCATTTTGTTTTCAATGTGGCCGACGCCGCCCTGACCGCCCGGTTCGCCGCCAACCCGGTCCGGGAATTCCGGGCGGTCTGGGTCGCCTACCTCGACTGGCCGGATGAACGGTCGAACGCCGAGGACCAGAAAACCGCCCTGATCCGGATGTTCGACGCTTTCAAGCGGCTTCATGTCAACGCGGTGTTCTTCCACGTCCGGGTGGAAGCGGATGCGCTTTACCGGACCGATCTGGCCCCCTGGTCCCGGCTGCTGACCGGAGAGCAGGGACAGGACCCCGGATACGACCCGCTGGCCTTCGTCGTGTCGGCGGCCCATGAACGCGGCATCGAACTTCACGCCTGGCTCAATCCCTACCGGACCCGGCTCTCCGGGCGATGCGGGACCGATTCGGCGAAGGTCCATCCGGATCATGTTTCACGCGCCCATCCCGAATGGGGGCTGGAATTCCGGCTTTCCCGGAAAGATCGTTGCTACCGGATGCTTAATCCCGGCATTCCCGATGTAACGGATCATATCGCCGATGTCGTCGCCGATGTCGTCGGGCGATACGACGTGGACGGCATCCATTTCGACGACATGTTCTATCCTTATCCGGAAGGAGGGTTCGCCGGCGCAGACGGCGAGGATCTCGCCGCTTTCCGCCGCCGGGAAGATGCGTCCATCGACTTGAAAACATGGCGACGCGGCAACATCAACCGGATGATCCGGACCGTCAACGACCGGATAAAATCCATCGATCCCTTTGTCCGGTTCGGCGTCAGCCCGTTCGGAATCTGGCGAAACGGCGTCCCCGAAGGCGTCAACGGCATGAGCGGCCGGGACGCCATTTACAGCGACGCCCCGGCCTGGCTCGAAGCCGGCAGCGTCGATTACCTGACGCCCCAGCTCTACTGGAAAGTCGGTGGACCTTCCGATTACCGCAAGTTGCTTGCATGGTGGGCCAGAAAGGGGCGCGAGGCCGGCCGGCATATTTATCCGGGCCAGATCATCTACTACCTCCGGGCGGACGGCCGCGTCACCGGCCTGGACAAACCGGAAACCGCCGAGGAAGTTCTGGCGCAGATGGATCTCAATCGGACCCTGCGGGACCAGGGGGTGCTGGGAAACGCGTTTTACCGGACCCTGAACATCGAGGACCGACCTTTTGGAAAAACAGCGCTGAGCGATCGATTGCAGGAGAGCCGTTACGCGACGCCGGCGCTGCCGCCGACCATGCCGTGGCTTTCCATGGAGAAACCATCGGCGCCTGAAGACCTGAGGGCCGTTTCCCCAAAAGGGGAGGGCGATTCGATCCTCCTGTCCTGGGAAGACCCCAATCCATCGGGGTCCGTCTGGAAATACGCCGTTTATGCGGTCCACCGGGAGGATCTGGTGGAGGACGACTCAGAACTCATTGGCAACTTCATCGCCGTTACCGGCCGCCGCGAACTGAATATCGACGCGGATGATGTGTTCAGTCCCGGAGATCGGGTCTACGTTACGGCCGTTTCCAGGAATAATGTGGAGAGTGGGGCGAGTACGGCAATTGCACTGAGTCTGCCGGGCATGCGCTGACAAGGCGCCCCCTGACGCCCCCTATTATTTCTTGTTTGACTTTGCGGTGGAATTTGAAGATAATTGCTAAGAAAAACAGGCCCTATTTGTCAGTTGCACCGCTGCAACGATTATGCACGATAGGGCCGTTTATGGATAAAGGATTTTCAGATGACCATGGAAACGAATTCGAGATTAGCCGGTGAACAATATGTTGTTGATGAAAAGGGCAATCCAACGGCGGTTATCCTGTCGATAGAAAATTTTCGCTCAATGCTTGGGGAGATCGAAGACTATCGGGAATTAAAAAATCTTTCACAGTCGGCGGAATTTGTCAGACTCATCAGAAAAGGCCTGGACGACATCAGGCTAAATCGGGTCGATCATTGGAAGGATGTATGGGATGACCTATGAAGTATATCTAACTCATACGTTTAAGAAGTGTTTAAAAATACTGAAAAAGAAATACAGAAATATCAAGGCCGACATCATTGGCGTTATCCGCGAACTGGAATCCCATTCCACTGTTGGAGACCCTGTTCCTGGATGGAACAGGGAGATCTGGAAAGTAAGGGTTGCCAGCTCCGATATAAAAAAAGGTAAACGCGGCGGATTTCGCCTCATCTACTTTTTCAGGGAAAACGACAGCAGGATTTATCTCCTGACAATTTATTTTAAAGGAGATAAAAACGATGTCGCCTTGAATGAAATCGACAGCTTACTGAAAAAGTTATCCAATGAACTCGAAATGTTTTGATGACCTTGAAGCGTAAACTTTACCGCGCCGACGATCCAAATACCTTCTCCAACAAATCCGTCACCCGGGCGGCCGGCTGATCCCTAATCTTCTTTTCCTCCCTGGCGATCATCAGAAACAGACCATCCAGGGCTTCCCGGGTCACATAGGCGTCCAGGTCGGCTTCGGGCGCTCCCACGGTTTTGTCGACCGACTCGCCGGTAAGGATCGAGGCGAGGGCCTGGACGTTTTCGTTTTCCATCAGCGGTTTTCCGTAGGTCTTGTAGGCGCTGTTGAGGGCGTTGTAGTAGCCGACGACCTGGGCGGACTCCATGCTCCGTTTCACGATGGGGAGAAAGGCCGACTTCAGGGCGTCCCGGGTGTTCCTCTTGAAATAGGTGGTGGCCGCGTCGTCGGGGCCGTTCAGAATCCCCATGGCGTCCTGTATCGTGATGGCCTTCGCCGCGTCCATAAATATCCGGCTCCCTTCGGGAACCGCGTCGCTGGCGGCGCGGTTCATGGCGGCGATGAAGTCATCCACGCGCTTTCCCTGGCCGACGCGCCGCAGGGTCGTTTCCACTAACTTCAGGTTTTCCGGAACGGAGATCCGCACCCGGTCGTTGTTGAGGTAGCCGCCTGGTTTTCCAAGGCGGTCGATGGCGTTCTGGATGCCGATGGAGAGCGCTTCCTTAAGACCCCTGGCCACGAGGTTCGATGAAGGTCCGCTGTTTTCGTTTCCGGTGAGCACCCGGTCCAATGCGCCTTTGATGTCGATTTGAGCGTTGCTTCGGGAGGCGAAACAGGTCGCAACAAATAACAAGGCAAGGATTCCGGAGATGATTTTTTTCATAATGAACTCCTTCTCTTTGGCCGGTCTGGTGTTCAATCGAAATGAAGACAGCCATAAGTTTAACAGGGCGATCCTTTACCGGTCAATTTAATTCCGGTTTTTGGACTTGAACCGCGATGGACCGGTTTTATTATGTTGCAAGATCGACCTTTACAGCGAATATCATTTTTAATGAGATCCATTCAACATCAGGTACAGGAGATCATCAATGGACCCCATCACCGTATTTCCCGATACAAAAATCGAACCCGCCGGCCCCATGTCCCATCGGTTTCTCGAGATGGGCGTCGCTACATTCGCCGAGGCCTGCAGACGGATCCATGAGATGCCCTACGGCTATAACTCGGACCGCGAGGATCCCCTGATCCTGTTCAAGGAAGGGAAGGGGACCTGCACCACCAAGCATCTGGTGATCGGCGAACTCGCCGGGGAATTGGGCATCCCCGTGGAAAAACACATCGGGATCTACGCCATGACGGAAGCCATCGTCGCCGGAACCGATCCCATCCTCGAAAAATACGAGCTGCCCTATATCCCCATGATCCATTGCTTTCTGATCTACGATCGATATCGGGTGGATTTGACCGAAGGAAACAGAAACGGCAAAAACCAGCCCATCGATGATTTTCTCCACACTGAAAAAGTGGCGACAACCATTTCCGGCAAGGCGGAATACCTCAAGTACCGGCAGGCCCTCAAGGATCATATCCTGAACCGGGAAGAACTCCGCCATACGGACATGAAGACCATCCTCCATGCCAGAGAGGAAGGGCTGGCAGTGTTGAAATCCCACGTAGAGGTTTCTGAAACCGGAGACTGACGGCCTTGCCTGGAACCAAAATCTAAGGTTTTCGGACAGCCTCTAAGTCGTTTGCCGGGCGTTTTCGAGTTCCACCCGCAGGTTTTCGAGTTCCTGCCGCATCCCCTGAGTGCGGTCATAGGATTCAATGGCCACGGCCGCCAGCAGGGCGAAAGATTCCATCAGTTTCTGGCTGTGATGAGCAAAGGGGACGACCTGTCCGGTCTCCCGGTCCTGGGCGTTGATCAGTTGGAGCACGCCCAGGTTCCGGCCGTGGGCATTGCGCAACGGCAGCGTTAGAAAGGATGTGGAGCGATAGCCGTGGATCTCGTCAAAGCGCCGGGCCCCTGAGAAATCGAAATCGACCGCGTTATATGCATCGGGAATGTTGAGGGGTTGCCCGGTCAGCGCGGAAAAAGTGGCGATGTTGTCGTAATTGGGAGCGCCGGTGGCCGGATCATGGAGCGCAAGGGGCGGGAATCGAATCGGCTGACCGCCGGCGCCGCCCTGGCGGATGTCCATGCTGTCGTTGTGGAACATCATGAATGCCAGTTGATCCGATTCGTTTTGCAGGTATAAGGTGCCGCCGTCGGCGTTGCAGAAGCGCTTTGCTTCCAGGAGGACCCGCTCCAGCAGCCGGGCGAAATCCTTTTCAGCCGACAATGCCACGCCGGCGGGCACCACCAGATTGTACATTTCGTCGGCCTGCCGCTTTTCCTTGTCGGTCCTCGCAAGATGCTGTTGTTCAAGCTCTCTGAGCCGTTTGTGATCCAGACAGGCATCGACCTTGACGTAGAGCAGGGCCGGGGCGGTGGGGAGAATCAGCCAATCTTCCGCTCCCGCCTCGATGAAGGCGGTCAGGTCGTCGATCTCCCCGGGACCCGGCATCATGACAACCGGCATACGGCGCAGCGCAGTATCCGCTTTTATCCGCCTCAGCAATTGAAAGGCGTTCGGGCAGGATGTTTCCGGACCCAGCAGCACCAGATCGGCTGTGAGGCTGGCCAGCATCTCCAGCGCCTGGCCCCCGTCTTCCGCCGTGAACACCGTGTGGCCCCGCTCCGTCAGTTCGGCATCCAGGCGGTCGCACTGCGCCGCTTCGCCGTGGACCACCAGCAGCGTTGCCCGGCGGAACCCTTTGCCGCCGCTCCTTTCTCCGATTTTGTCCTCGATCGTGTCGTACACTTCCATATCCGCGTGTCCGTCTCCTTTACGTTTGCCGTTCCGTTCGATTGTCAATTTGCCCGATCTTAAAGCGGTCCGGCGCAAAAAACAATATCGGATGACGATTCCGTCCATTTGATGTTATAGTGGGCCGAGTTGTCGCATCGACTGAAACCACCTGCTCATGAGGAGTTCAATGTGAATTTTCTTGTTTTTCTCGCTGTTGTTCTATCCATTTATACCATCATGCACGGCCTGGTTTTCTGGGGGATTCATCCCCTCCTGTCCGGCCATCCGCCTGCACGGATCATCGCGGGCCTCTGGATGGCCCTGATGATTTTCGCCCCTGTGGCCGTCCACATGCTGGAAGACCGGGGGGCTGAACTTTCGGCCCAGATCCTGGCATGGGTGGGGTACGCCTGGATGGGGCTGGTCTTTCTGGCCTTCTGCGCCTTTTTTATCGTCGGGATCTATGAATTGATCAATTGGCTGCTTTCGGCAGGGATTTCAGCCATTTCGCGCTATTCCCTCCGGGGGACCGGGCCGACGACGGTGGTTGTCGTCCTGGTGCTGGCCGTCGGATTCTATGGGTTTGTGGAGGCCCTCAATATCCGGGTGGAAAAAGTCGTCATTGCCAGCGACAAACTGCCGCCGGAAACGGACCGGCTGCGCATCGCCCAGGTGTCGGACATCCACCTGGGTCTGATGAACCGTCAGGGCAAGCTCGCCGATATTGTCCTGAAACTGCAACTTCTGGACCCGGATCTGCTGGTCGCTACCGGCGACGTGGTGGACGGCGAGATCGGCCATCTGGACGGCCTGAGCGATCTCTGGCAGACCATCGATCCGCCTCTGGGCAAATATGCCGTGATCGGCAATCACGAAGTATACGCGGGACTCGATCAAAGCATTGCGTTTCTGGAGCGGAGCGGCTTCACCGTTCTTCGAAACGAGGCGCGAAATTTGAACGACCGGCTGACCGTGGTCGGGGTGGACGATGAACACATGAATGTTTCAGACGCCGAGGAAGTCGGCCTGCTCGAAGGCCGGTCCGGGGATCGCTTCATCCTCTTCCTGAAACATCGGCCGGTTTTCCTGGAAAAGGCCAGGGGCCTGTTCGACCTTCAACTTTCCGGACACGCCCACAGGGGCCAGATTTTTCCCTTCAATTTCATCACCCGGCTGGAATATCCGATGCAGGACGGGCTCCATTCCCTTTCGGGCGGCGGCCGGCTCTATGCCAGCCGGGGAACCGGCACATGGGGGCCGCCCATGCGGGTCGGATCGCCCCCGGAGATCACCTTGTTCGAAATCGTCCCGGCAACCGGGACGAAACCAGAGAAAGGAACCGATGCATGAACCCCATCAGCCTTGTCAAGAACATCCCGCTTTTTCTGATCCTGCTCATCGCCTACAACATCCTGGAGTTTTCTTCGGCAGGGCCTGAAACCGGCAATGTTCTTCATATGACCCTGTTCGAATTCCGGCTCATGTCGGGCGCGACAGTGACCATCGACGTGAGCGTCCTTCTCATCATCATCGGTCTCCATGCGGTGTATTTCGAGATCCTCAAATCGGTCCGATCGTCGGTCTCCACCATCGTCGGCCACACCCTGTCTTTGGTGGTGTTTATTGTGTTCCTGGTGGAATTTCTGATGGTGCGCCAGGCCGGAACCCCGTCGTTTCTCATCCTCTCCATCATGTCCCTGCTGGTGGTCATCGCCGGATTCACCGTCAGCATTTCCTCGGCCCGGCGGGATTTCATGATGGAGCGCTGACGGCCAGTCGCCGGACCCTTGACT
>JAABTD010000238.1 GCA_011390065.1 Desulfobacteraceae bacterium | reverse complement strand
CCGCCATGGCGTATTGGATGAAGGCGTGCAGTTTATTCAGAAACCGTTTTCAAGGGAACAGCTTGGCGCCAAAGTGAGGGAGGTATTGGATGAGGACAATCTATAGAGTTGCGCTTAATTATCCTAAGCTTAAGCTTTGAGATTGCGGAAAAAGTAAACAATTCCAGAGGCGTTGGATTTGAAAATTACAGATAATCGAAGAGTTGTGAGAGGCTTTGTTTGACTTGTTTTTGATCGTCTTTTGATAAATGGCCAATTTTTCTAAATATAAACCTATTGTCGAGGGTAAATAGCTTCATTCTAACAACCGAAGGTGCTGTCAATCCCGACAGTTTTTTGCTCTTAATTTCGCAGTCCAATGGCCAAGGAGCGTTTTTCTGGCTTGTAATCATGGCCAATATGGAGTGTCCGATTTTATTTCCGAAATTCGTATTTTGCGACAGCACCAGGGCAGGCCTTCGTTTTGTTTGAGCTGAATCAGTGAATGGGAATGGTACAACCACAACATCAAACGGTTCATAGGCCATTGTATGCTTCCTCATCGTTTTCTGAATTCCATTCATTAAGAGTCGGAACAAGCGCACTGAAAAACTTAACATCTATAGGATTTGCTTTTCTGAGTTTTATAATGTCGCTATCGATTTCAAAAGCGATGATGTCGCCAGCATTGAGATTCAGTTTTTTTCTCACGGCTTTAGGAACAGTAGCCTGGTACTTTTTTGTAAGTTTGCTTATGGCTGTTTGCATAATGTGCTCCTTTTTATAAAATAATGTAATACGGTAATACTAATATGCAGAGTAATTATTGTCAACTTAAAAATCCAACCTCGCTAATTCAGCCGACGCAAAAAGCCGCGCGGCTGATTAGACGGAAATGCTTAATGTCTTCATATACAAAGCGCAGCGCAGACAATAAAGGGCAGAAATGATGAAAAAATTTACCATTCCACACCTCAAGAAACAACTCGCGCAAAAGACCAAAGAAGAACTTATTCAAGAGATCGCAACATTATGCCAAAAATTTCCTCATGTGAAAGAGTATTATAAGGCGCAAGAAAGTGATATTCAGGAGATTGTCACGAAATATAAGGGGATCATTGAAAAAGAGTTTATTGAGGGAAAAACAAGGGGTTTTCCAAAAGCACGATTTTCAGTCGCCCGAAAGGCACTGACCGATTTTAAGAAACTCACGACAGATCCTGCCCTGATTGCTGAGATGATGTTGACATACGTGGAAAGCATTTCGTGGTTTAACTCAGAATATGGACCTGATGTCGAAGACTTCTACACAAAACCTGAAGAGATGTTTGAACAGGCATTAGCCATGATAAAGAAGCATCATCTCGAAGACAAGTTCGAGGAACAAGCCTATACGATTGTTGAGACTGCCTGTGAAGGATGGGGGCATCGAGATTCCCTTCAGGAACGATATGAAGAGGTGTATGGGGAATTTATTGAATAATGGTTGAATCAAGCCAAGCCATGGCCCAAAGAGCTTGTTGAAGCATACGCCAAACGATATGCGGTTTTTTAACGGGAGATCATCCGGCTGAAAGACCCGGAGAGCGGCGAGACCCGCGAGGATTGGACAGGCGATTTTATCTTTGAAAACGAGTGGCAGAGCTTCCGCACCAAGAAAGACCGTTCGCGGGAGCTGAATCCGCAGATTACGCAGATGGACGCAGATTTTGAGAAGAGGGACGAACAGACCTGTGCGATCATTGGCGCGGCCATGTGAATGTGGTCTGCCATAACTCGTCCCATTTTCCCCTTGCGGGAACCGGCGAAGCCAATTCACCGGCGTCATTTGGAGGCGGTGATTTTTTTCAACCGCAGGGATAGTGGACTATTTCGAGGATTGAAAAAGAGCGAGAACGCCGCCTGGGGCCAAAAGATGCGGTTTTCGGATAGGCTCTAAAGGAAAACGCATGAAAACGATGCCTTTCCAGCAGCAAACCTGGTTCCTGGCCGTCGGCTTTATTTTATTGTGGAACTCTGGTTTTATCGGCGCGGAATATGCCCTGCCGTACGCGGCGCCCTTTACCCTGCTGTTCTGGCGGTACTGGTTGCTGGCGTTCATTCTTTTTGTATACCTTGCCCTTCGCCGCCGGTTGGAATGGCCGGGGTTGAATGCCGTTTTGATCGCCTTACTCGTCGGAATACTGGCCCATGGCGTCTGGCTGGGGTGTGTCATGTTTTCATTGCAGTACGGCGTTCCCGCGGGAATCGTCGCCCTGGTGGTCGCGCTACAGCCGATGACGACAGGCGCCTTATCCGGGCTGGTGGTCGGAGAACGGACGCCTCTTATCCGCTGGGCAGGTTTGCTGATCGGGTTGGGCGGCGTCATGGTCGCGGTTCTGGCCAGAACAGACCTGTCGGATGCGGGCGCCGTCTTTGGTTATTTCATCCCCTTTGGTTCGGTGGCGGCGATTACGGCCGCGAGTTTGATCCAGCGCCGGTTGCAAGTGCAAAGACATGCGTATCGTTTAGCCTTGGACGTGGGGCTTTTTTACCAATGCCTTGGTACGGCGCTGGCCGTAACCCTCCCTGCTTTTCTTCTTGAAGGCCTGGCGACCGAATGGACACCTATGTTTATAGGGGCTCTGTTATGGTTGATTCTGGGCGTATCCCTGATGGCATACGCTTTAATGTGGCTTTTGATCGCACGGATCGACGCAACAAGAGTAGCGAGCCTGTTTTATTTCGGTCCCCCTGTAACGATGCTGATGGGCTGGGCGGCGTTCGGCGACCGCCTCCTGACCACGGATTTGGTGGGTTTGGGCGTCATTGCCGTGGGTGTGATCATGACGCAAATGAAATTGGACGTCCGTCCCCGGGCTGCGAAATAACCGCTCGCCCCGATCCTTGTCCTGATCCCCGACAAGGATCGCGGGCTATTCAATCCCCATCAACAAACGGATAAGGCCGGCCGTCACCAGGACCGCCGAGAGCCCGCCGATCCACAATCCGACAAACCAGAGCCACTCCTTCCGCTTTTTAGTAATAGGGCTCATGGGAGACCTTCCCCCTGAAGACATAGTAGGAGTATCCGATATAGGCGAGCATGACCGGGAGCATAATGGCGATGCCCACCAGAAGCAGCGACTGGGAGGTGGGCGCCGCGGCGGCGTCCCGGATGGAGATCGCAAAGGGCACCAACCAGGGCCAGAGGCTGATGCCGATGCCGAGATATCCCAGGAGAAAGATGCCGATGGAGAGAACAAACGGGCGGATCTCCCGGTCTTTTTGCAGGTCGAACCAGAGAACGAAAAAGAGGATAGCGGTCAGCAGCGGCACCGGCATGAGCATGAGGTAGTTGGGATAGCTGAACCATAGCGCACTGATATCCGGGTTCATCATCGGCATGCTGACGCTGACCAGCCCCATGAAGACCGCCACATACCACATCACATAGGCAGCGCTTTTCCGGGCCCATTCCTGGGTCTCGCCGTCGGTTTTCATGACCAGCCATGTGGCCCCCAGCAGTGCGTACCCGCATACCACCGCCACGCCGGTCATGACGCTGTAGGCATTGAGCCAGTCGAAAGCGCCGCCCGCGAAATGTCGGCCCTCCACCTCGAACCCCTGCACATAGGCCCCGATGATCATCCCCTGCATGAGCGCGGCGGTCAGGGATCCGACATGAAAGGTGGTATCCCAGATCTTTCTGGATCGGCCCTGGGCTTTGAACCGGAACTCGAAAGAGACCCCGCGGAAGATGATGCCCAGCAGCATGATGATGATGGGGATATAAAGCGCCGGCATCAGGACCGAATAGGCCAGGGGAAAGGCCGCGAACAGTCCGCCGCCGCCCAGCACCAGCCAGGTTTCGTTGCTGTCCCAGACCGGGGCGATGGAGTTCATCATCCGGTCGCGGCATTGGTCGGTGGGGGCGAACGGAAAGAGGAGCCCCATTCCCAGGCCGAATCCGTCCAGGATGACGTACAGAATAATGGCGATTGCGATCAGTCCGTACCAGATCAGGGGCAAGTCCAGAAACCCTGCGAAATCAAACATGGTCGCCTCCTTTTTCCGAAGCCATGTCGCTGAAAATCGGCGGCTTGTCCACCCCGTGGGTTCCGAAGACTTCGTCCTCCGTTTGGGGGCCTTTGGCGATCAGGCGGAGGATATAATAGGTCCCGGCGCCGAAAATAAACAGATAGACGACGATAAATGCGGCCAGGGACGGCGCGATCTGTTCGGCGCCGACGGGGGAAGCGGCCTCGGCCGTCCGGATCAGGCCGTAGACCACCCAGGGTTGACGGCCCACTTCGGTGACGAACCAGCCGGCCACCACCGCTATGAAACCGGCCGGGGTCAGAGCCATGCACCAGACCTGAAACCACCGGGTGTCGAAGAGTTTTTTCCGGAAAAACAGGAAGATCGCGAAAAGACCGGTCAACGCCATCAGGACGCCCAGACCCACCATGATCCGAAAAGACCAGAAGACCACGGCCACCGGCGGCCTTTCATCCGCGGGCCACTCCTTCAGGCCCCGGACCTCTCCCTCCCAGTCATGGGTCAGAATCAGGCTGGAAACCTTCGGGATTTCAACGGCATACCGGTTGGTCTCCGCCGCCTGGTCGGGCCAGGCGAAGAGGACCATGGGCGCGCCCTTTTTCGTCTCCCAGAGGCCTTCCATGGCGGCCACCTTGGCCGGCTGATATTCAAAGGAGTTCAACCCGTGGAAATCGCCGAACAGGATCTGGGCCGGGGCCACGAACACCGCCATGATCATGGCCATGCCCATCATCACCCGCGCGTGGCGGACATGCTGTTTCCGAAAGAGATAGTAGGCCCCGACGCCCCCCACCACGAAAGCGGTGGTAAGATAAGCGGCGGTGACCATGTGGACCAGACGATAAGGAAAGGAGGGATTGAAAATGATTTCCAGCCAGTCCGTGGGATACAGAATGCCGGCTTCGCCGATTTCATACCCCTGGGGGGTCTGCATCCAACTGTTGGCGGAGAGAATCCAGAAGGCGGACAAGAGGGTGCCGAAGGCCACGATGACCGTGGAGGCGAAGTGCATCTTCCGGCTGACGCGGTCCCACCCGAAGAGCATGATGCCGAGGAAGGATGCCTCCAGGAAAAAGGCGGTGAGGACCTCATATCCGAGCAGAGGCCCCAGCACATTCCCGGTTCTGTCCGAAAAGACCGACCAGTTGGTGCCGAACTGAAATGACAATACGATCCCGGAGACCACTCCCATGCCGAAGGTCACCGCGAAGATTTTGACCCACATGCGGTAAACTTCCTCATAGATTTTGTCGCCGGTTCTGAGCAGCCGCCACTCCACCACCGCCAGCCAGCTGGCCAGTCCGATGGTGAAGGCGGGAAAAAGAATATGAAACGCCACGGTAAAGGTGAATTGAAGCCGGGCCAAAAAAACGGGATCCAGATCGGTCAGCATAATCGTATCCTCGAAGATATAAGTATAAATGCTGATCTAGTTTTCTCACAAATTGGGGTTTTTGTCACCAAAAAAACGGAACAATTCATCTTAACCGCATTGCGGGAGGCCGATGCACTCACCCTCTCTCTGGTGGCGGAAATGGACGGGCGCATCGTCGGTCATATCTCTTTTTCTCCTGTCGCTATTTCCGACGGCGCACAGGGATGGTACGGTCTCCCCATTAACTTGCAATGAGCTGTCCCCGTCCGAATTATCTAACGCTTTGGATCGTTCGCGCTTTTCCACCTTGAAATCCCAGCGCCCTTCCGCTATAAACGGAATCGAGCAAACCGTCCGGCGTTCTTCCCGACCCTTTTCCGGGCTCACAAGGTGTTCGATTCTGAGGCATTCACCCCTCGACAGGAGGTTGGTCATCCATGAAACGGAACCTTTTTTCCTCTGGCCTGCTCATCCTTTTGACCGCCGTTTTGCTCTTTTCCTGCGGCGGAGACAAAGACGCAACCGACAATCAAAAATCACCCGCATCGTCCGGGACCCGCCTGACCATCGTTTCCGGGTCCGAGAACAAGGGACTGGAACCCCTGATCATGGCCTTCGCCCGGAAAAAGGGCGCCGCCATCGACATCGACTACATGGGCAGCGTGGACATGACGCTGATGCTGGCCGAAAAGGGGAAAGACCTGCCCTACGACGCGGTCTGGCCGGCCAACACCCTCTGGATCACCCTGGGCGATACGCACAACGCCGTGAAAAAGGCCGAAAGCATCATGCGGTCGCCGGTGGTCCTCGGCGTCAAGAAGCCGGTGGCCGAGCGGCTCGGCTGGATTGACAAGGAGGTGGCGATCCCCGACATCCTCGAAGCGGCAAAGGCGGGAAAGCTCCGGTTCGCCATGACCTCCGCCACCCAGTCCAATTCCGGCGCCAGCGCCTATATCGGATTTCTATACGCCTTTTCCGGGGCGTCCGGAAGCGGCAGCGTGCTGCAGATGGAACACCTGGAAAAACCGGCGGTCCAGGACAAGGTCCGGGACCTCCTGTCCCGGGTGAACCGGTCGTCGGGCAGCAGCGGATGGCTCAAGGAGACGCTGGTGGAACACTATGAACGGTTCCAGGCCATGTTCAACTACGAGGCCATGATCATCGAGGCGAATCAGGAACTGACGGCCCAGGGCAAACCGCCGCTCTACGCCGTCTACCCCGCCGACGGGATCATGATCGCCGATTCCCCCCTGGGCTACGTGGACAAAAAGGACCCTGAGAAAGCGGCCCTGTTCGACGCGCTCCAGGCCTACCTCCTCTCCGAAGCGGTCCAGGACGAGATCATGCGCCAGGGCCGCCGCACCGGCCTCATCGGCATCAATCCCGACAAGGTGGACAAATCGGTCTTCAATCCCGCCTGGGGCATCGACGTCAACCGGATCATCTCGCCCGTGCCCACCCCCGGCGAACCGGTAATCCGCGAGGCCCTGTCGCTCTACCAGGTCTCCCTGCGAAAGCCGTCCCTGACGGCCTATGTCGTGGATGTGAGCGGCAGCATGCAGGGCCAGGGGCTGGAGGACCTCAAGGCGGCCATGACCACCCTCCTCGATCCGGACCTGGCCCGGCGGTACATGCTCCAGGCTTCGGACAAGGACATCCACATCGTCCTGCCCTTCAACTCGACGCCCCAGGACGGCGTCAAAACCCAGGGCAATTCCCCCGACGTGCTCTCCGGCCTCCTGGCCTTTGTCCAGGGGCTTCAGGCCGGGGGCGGCACGGACATTTACGCGGCGGCCGCCCGGGGACTGGAACTCATCGGCGGCGTGGACAACATGGAAGATTATTTTCCGGCGGTGATCCTCATGACCGACGGCCAGTCCAAGGGGGAGATCGCCACCCTTTCCGCCGCCATCCGGAAGACGCCCATGGGCGCGGACATCCCCGTTTTCTCCATCACCTTCGGCGACGCCGACGAGCGACAGTTGGAGGAGATCTCCGGGATGACCGTGGGGCGGGTGTTTCCAGGAAAGAATTTGATCAAGGCGTTTCGGGCGGCCAAGGGGTATAATTAATACCATGACCGAAATTTTCCGCCAAATTTTTTCAGGAGTCGCGGCCGCCGCCGCCCTGGCCCTCCTCTTCCTGTTCACCGACTTCGTCTTCCTTTTTTCGCTGACCGTTTCCGCCGCCCTCGGCGTCGGCGTCTATTTCACCATCCCCCGGAAACGGTCGCCGCATGAAATCGAAGCGGCCCCGGGCGTGACAAAGGCCCATCTGGACGCCGCCCTGGCTAAAATCGATCTTTACATCGGCAAATTCAAGGCGGAAGCCGGACAGGCCCGGGACCTGGAGATCCGGACGACGGTGG
>JAABTD010000442.1 GCA_011390065.1 Desulfobacteraceae bacterium | reverse complement strand
GTGACCGTCGACGAGCGGGCCCGGGGCATCGTGGTCCGGAACCTGGTGACCGGCGAGATCGAAAAATACGCCGCCGACGCGGTGGTCCTGGCCACCGGCGGCTACGGCAACGTCTTCTTCCTCTCCACCAACGCCATGGCCTCCAATGTGACGGCCACCTATCGGGCCTATAAAAAAGGGGCCTGCTTCGCCAACCCCTGCTTTACCCAGATTCACCCCACCTGCATCCCGGTCCACGGCGACTACCAGTCGAAGCTGACCCTGATGAGCGAAAGCCTCAGAAACGACGGCCGGGTCTGGGTGCCCAAAGAACCCGGCGACAAACGGCCGCCCAACGAGATCCCCGAATCCGAGCGGGATTATTATCTGGAGCGCAAATACCCCTCCTTCGGCAACCTCGTGCCACGGGACGTGGCCTCCAGGAACGCCAAGGAGCAGTGCGATCAGGGGAAAGGCGTCGGAGAAACCGGATACGCCGTCTACCTTGACTTCGCCGACGCCATAGAGCGGGACGGCAAAGCGGTCATCGAGAAGAAGTACGGCAACCTCTTCCAGATGTACGAGAAGATCACCGCCCAGAACCCCTACGAAGTGCCCATGATGATCTACCCGGCGGTCCATTACACCATGGGCGGCCTCTGGGTCGATTACAACCTCATGAGCACCATCCCCGGCATGTACGTCCTGGGCGAGGCCAATTTTTCCGACCATGGGGCCAACCGCCTGGGCGCCAGCGCATTGATGCAGGGCCTGGCCGACGGTTACTTCGTCATCCCCTACACCATCGGCGATTTTCTGGCCACAGCCGGCAACAGCGACGTCGCGACAGATCACCCCGCCTTTGCGGAATCCGAAAAGGCGGTGACGGCCCAGACGGAAAAGCTGCTGTCCATCAAGGGCAAACGGACCGTGGACGATTTTCACAAGGAACTGGGCCACATCATGTGGGAGTACTGCGGCATGTCCAGGAACGCAGACGGACTGCAAAAGGCCCAGGGGCTGATCCAGAATCTCCGATCCGAGTTCTGGGAGAACGTCCTGGTCCCCGGAGAAGAGAAAGATCTCAACCAGAGTCTGGAGCGGGCCGGACGGGTGGCCGACTTCCTGGAATTCGGCGAATTGATGGTCATCGACGCCCTCCATCGGGAGGAATCCTGCGGCGGTCACTTCCGCGAAGAGCATCAGACCGAGGAAAACGAGGCCAGGCGGGACGACGAGAATTTCTGCTATGTGGCCGCATGGGAATACAAGGGAGACGACGAGGCGCCCGTGCTCAACAAGGAGCCGCTGGAGTTTGAAAACGTCAAACTTACGCAAAGGAGTTACAAGTGACCAAGACCATCAACCTCACCCTCAAGGTCTGGCGTCAGAAAAATGCCAGGGACAAGGGCAAATTCGAGACGTACCAGGCCCGGAATATATCCACGGACATGTCGTTTCTGGAGATGCTGGATGTGGTCAACGAGGCGTTGACGATAGACGGCAAGGAACCCATCGCCTTCGACCATGACTGCCGGGAGGGCATCTGCGGCATGTGCGGGACGGTGGTGGACGGCCGGGCCCACGGCCCGGAAAAAGGGACCACCCTGTGCCAGCTCCACATGCGCCACTTCGGCGAGGGCGACACCATTGCCATCGAACCCTGGCGGGCCCGGGCCTTCAAGGTGGTCAAGGACCTGGTGGTGGACCGGATCGCCCTGGACAAGATCATCCAGGCGGGCGGCTATATTTCCGTCAACGCCGGCGGCGCCCAGGACGCCAACAATCTCCCCATCCCCCAGGACAAGGCCGACAAAGCCATGGACGCGGCCCAGTGCATCGGCTGCGGGGCCTGCGTGGCCTCCTGCCCCAATGCGTCGGCCATGCTCTTTGCCGGCGCCAAGATCTCCCATCTGGCCCTGCTGCCCCAGGGGCGGCCGGAAGCCGCCAAACGGGCCTGGGCCATGGTCAAGGTCATGGACGAACTGGGCTTCGGCAACTGCACCAACGAGCGGGAATGCGAAGCCGAGTGCCCCAAGGAGATCTCCATCGTCAACATCGCCCGGATGAACCGGGAATTCTATAAAGCCGGGTTTTTTTCAGGCGAAAGAAATTAGGCGTTTTGTTTGAGGTCCGGGTCGGGATGGGGCGGCGCCTCATCCCGGCTTGGATTTGGCCGTTTGCGGCCTTCATTGATCCCGTCCATCACCCCTATTGCTGCTTCTTTAGGCTCCTCCGATCATCTCAAAAACAAACCCCCACCGATATCCGACAGGGGGGTCCAAGGATTGATGAAGCGCCTCAACGGTTACAAAAAGACCCTGTAATCGAC
>JAABTD010000441.1 GCA_011390065.1 Desulfobacteraceae bacterium | reverse complement strand
TTTTCCGCCTGCAAACGGTTGAGACGAATCGCCTCCCGAATGAATGTCGCCACGTCCAGCCGCTCCGGCCGGATATGGAGTTTACCCCGCCTGATTTTCGTTACGTCGAGATAGGTGTTCAGCAGATGGATCATCTGTTCCCCTGTATCCCGGGCCACGGCGAACATTTCATATAGTTCGGCGTCTTCCCGGATCGGCGGCGCATCGATCATCATCCGCATCAACCCGATGATGCCGGCCAGGGGACTCCTCAGATCATGGGCCGCAATGCCCAGGAATTCGTCTTTCTGACGGTTCAAGGCCACGAGTTTCCGGTTGGCGGCCTCCAGTTCAGCGGTTCGCTCCCTGACCCGTTCTTCCAGGATTTCATTGGAACGCTGAAGATCGGCAAACAGCCGCCGGTTGCGCTGGATCAGGTCGTAGTGGTCGAAGGCCTGTCCCACGATGGCGTTCAGGTCCGCGGGGTCCCAGGGCTTGGGGATATAGCGGAATACGTTGCCGTCGTTGATGGCCGCCACCACCGCCTGGAGATCCGCATATCCCGTCAGAATCAACCGGACGGCGTCGGGAAATTCGTATTTGACGAGGCGGTAGAATTCGGTGCCGGACATCCCGGGCATCCGCTGGTCCGAAATGATGACCTGGACCGGTTGTTCCGCCATGATCCGATGGCCTTCGGCGGCGCTGTGGGCCGTGAACACCGTATATCTCCGGCGGAACTGCCGTCTCAGGGCCATGACGATCTCGGGTTCGTCATCGATGACCAAAAGATGGCGTCCCTGCTTTTCAGAGGTCGTTTCCGTCATGATGCAGGACTTTTGGGAAGATCGATCTGAAACACGGCGCCGGATTTTGTTTTCGACACCGCCCGGATATCGCCGCCGTGCTTGTCCGTGATGATCTTGTAAGCGATGCTCAACCCCAATCCGGTCCCCTGCCCCACCGGTTTGGTGGTGAAAAAGGGGTTGAAGATCGACTTGAGGGCATCGGGAGGGATGCCGGGTCCGGTGTCGGAAAAGGTCATACGCACCCGGTCCGGCGTCTCCTCGGCCCGAATCGTCAACTCGCCGCCCGTTTCCATGGCCTGGGCCGCATTGATCATCAGATTCAAAAACACCTGGTTCAACAGGGCCGGATAACAGTCCAGCTCAATGTCGGCATCGATGTCCACCGTGGTTTCAATCCCCTGCTTGCGGAGTTCCGGATCGGCCAGGGAGAGGGTGCTGTTCACGTTTTCCAGCAGGTTGACCTGCTTTCGCTCCGCCTCGTCAAGGCGGGAGAAATTCCGCAGATCCGTCACGATCTTCTTGACCCGGTCCAGTCCGCCCATGGTGGCGCGGTGAAGGTCTTCGATGTCTTCGAAAAGAAAATCGATATCGTGATCCTCCCGTATGCCGGCTTTTTTTGCAGATGCATCCGGACCGCCCACGGCGTCGATCAGCGCTTCCAGTTCCTCATAGCCCTGCGCGATATCCGTAAAGGCGGTCTTCAGGCTGTGGACATTGCTGGCGACATAGGCCAGCGGGTTGTTGATCTCGTGAGCCACCCCGGCCACCAGCTGACCCAGGGCGTTCATTTTCTCGGACTGGATCAACATGGCCTGGGTTTCCCTCAGTTCGGCCAGGGTCTCTTCCAGGCGGCGCTTTTCCTTGATCAGCTTTCGTTGAAGGTTGTTGATCTCCCGGTTGTAGTCGGTCAACTGACGGTTGAGCCGATCCAGTTCCATCACGTCGAATTCGCCTGCCACCAGAAGTTCCGTCGGTCCGCGCCAGACCGTTGCCGACAGGGTCCGGCTCACCGCCTTCCCATCGCCTATGGTCAACATCCCCTCAAAGACCGGATTTCCGGACGGGGGTTTGGAGATGAGGACGTCAAATACGGGGTTGATGAACGCCTCCGTCCGGCGGGCATCCGATGGAGCGGCGGCCAGCAGATAGGTCATGCCTGCGTTCAGATAAAGCGGTTCTCCCGAGGCCCTGAACAGCCCGATGGCCAAAGCGCGGCTGTCATGGCACAGATTTCGGATGTGATGGCCCCATTCAGCCGGCGGCGCCTTCACGTGGTCGCGTTCTTTCAAGGCAATGACGCGTTCTCTCTGCAAGGGACCGTTGAAAGAAAGGTAAAAGCCGGGATATGGACGATAAACCAGTCGTACAGGGGATAAACCTCTGAAAAACTCTGGGCGGAGAGAATATTTTCCATGGCCGCCACCCACTCGTTGAGCTGGGCGGCCCAGTAGTTGTCGGCAAACCCCCGGGACCGATAGGCCCGGAAGACCCAAAGCACCGTTTCCACCAGCACCTCGGCGTTGAAATTG
>JAABTD010000440.1 GCA_011390065.1 Desulfobacteraceae bacterium | reverse complement strand
CAAGGGGATCGCCCGGGAGATCGCCGCCGCGGTCCGGTCGTCGTCGGGCGGACTCTGCCATGTCAAGGGCATCGGCCTCGCGCTGGAAGAACGGGGCCTGACCCAGGTCAGCATGAACATCGTGGATTACGAGAAAAACGCGCTGTACCGGGTGGTGGAGATGATCCGCATGGAGGCCCGGCGCTGGGGCGTGGAGATCGTGGAGACCGAAGTCTACGGCATGACGCCGGCGGCGGCCCTGCTGGACAGCCTGTCGTACTACATGCAATTGGCCGGCTTCGACCCGTCCCAGGTGGTGGAACTCCGGTTGCTGGAGATGCTGGGAGAGGAGGACTGAGCCATGAAGTTGTCTGATATGGATTTGAACGGGTTCGCCCGGGAGCTGGCCGGGGATTCGCCGGCGCCGGGGGGCGGCAGCGTAGCGGCCCTGGCAGGTGGACTGGCGGCAGCGCTCTGCGCCATGGTCTCCCGCCTCACCCTGGGCCGCGAGAAATATAAAGATGCCGACGACGACATGGAAGCCGTCCGCCAGAAGGCCGACGCAGCCTCGGCCCGGTTGCTGGCGCTGGTGGACGAGGATGCGGCGGCCTACAACAAGGTTTCGGCCGCCTTTCGGATGCCCAAGGGGACCGACGAGGAGAAGGCGGCCCGCTCGGACGCCATCCAGGAGGCGACCAAAGCCGCCGCATCCACGCCGCTGGACACCCTGCGGACCACCGCCGATCTCTGCGATCTCTGCCGGCTGGCCGTGGAAAAGGGCAACCCCAACTGCATCACCGACGCCGGGGTGGCGGCCCAGCTCATCCGGGCCGCGGCCAAGGGCGCGGCTTACAATGTTCAGATCAACCTGAGTTCCATCAAAGATGCTGTTTTCCTTGAGCATTTGGCAAAGCAGACCGATGAAATCCTGAATCGGACTTTAAAGGAAACAGCGGAACTGGAGGAATGGGTGGAGCGAAAGTTGCCGTGAGTTTCTACGACCTTTACACCAACGCCACCCTGGCCGCCATGACTGGCTCGACCCCATACGGTCGAATTGAGCACGGCGCCTTGGCCGTGGAAGGCGATCGCATCGCCTGGGTGGGTCCGGAAGCGGATCTTCCGCCTGAAATCGACCGGGCCGTCCAACAACGGCGCGATGCCGGCGGGGCCTGGATCACGCCCGGACTTATCGACTGCCACACCCACCTGGTCCATGGCGGCAGCCGGGCAAGAGAATTCGAACGCCGTCTTCAGGGCGTCACCTACGAAGAGATCGCCCGCAAGGGCGGCGGGATCATTTCTACCGTGGCCGCCACCCGAGAGGCGGACGAAGCCTCCCTGCTCAGGCAGAGCGCCCCGCGACTCCAATCCCTGCTGGCTGAAGGGATCACCACTGTGGAAATAAAATCCGGCTACGGCCTGGACATGGAAACCGAACTCCGGATGCTCCGGGTGGCCCGAAAACTCGGAGAACAGTTCCCGGTGCGGGTTCGGACCACGTTTTTGGGGGCCCACGCCCTGCCGGCCGAGTATAAAGACCGGCCCGACGACTACATCGATTTCGTCTGCCGGGAAGTCATGCCCCGGGCCGCGGCCGAAGGGCTGGCCGATTTCGTGGACGTCTTCTGCGAGCGGATCGCCTTCTCCCCGGCCCAGACCGAGCGGGTCTTCCAGGCGGCCCAACAACTGGGGCTGCCGGTGAAGGTTCATGCCGAACAGCTTTCCGACATGAACGGCGCCGCCCTGGCGTCCCGGTACAATGCCTTGTCCGCGGACCACCTGGAGCATCTTTCCGAAGACGGGGTCAGGGCCATGGCCGAATCCGGCACGACGGCGGTGCTGTTGCCCGGGGCGTTCTATTTTCTAAAGGACGACCAAAAACCGCCGGTGGATCTGCTGCGAAAGCACGGCGTGCCCATGGCCGTCTCCACGGACATGAATCCGGGATCATCGCCGGCCGGTTCCCTCCTGCTCATGCTCAACATGGCCTGCATCTTTTTTTCTCTCACCCCGGAAGAGGCCCTGTCGGGCGTCACCCGGAACGCGGCCCGGGCACTGGGGCTTTCAGATCGACTGGGTACGCTTGAAGCGGGTAAAATCGCGGACTTCGTCCTCTGGGACATCGCCGAGCCGGCCGAACTGGCTTACCGGTTCGGCTTCAACCCCTGCGTAGGGTTAATAAAAAACGGCGAATTAATTCATCGAGAAGTTCTGAAACCAAAGTTGCATCCGTGAAACGCACATTTCGACACCCATAGCGCCCCATCCTTTCCAAAAAGCTGGACAATTCCAACCCACCCCACTGAAGTCGCCATAACAACCCGCCAATACAGTTAAAATCAGC
>JAABTD010000237.1 GCA_011390065.1 Desulfobacteraceae bacterium | reverse complement strand
TCATGGCCACGCCGGAAAGGAGCAGGCCGTTGAACAGGCCGGTCGCCGCTTCGCCGTCCCCGTCGCGGATTTTTTCCGGAAAGGGGATGTAGGCCGATTCGGAACCCGCCACCACGGCCGAGGGCAACGGGCAGTAGGAACCGGAAAAAAGCATGGATTCGGTTTGCCAGTCGGTGTCCGAGACCGATTTGGCGAGGATGTCGCAGAATCCGGACTGGCGCAGCTTCAAAGGGGCCTCCCGGACGACCCGGGGATGGGCGTAGACGGCTCGGGGCGGCCGGGCCGGCAGGGTCCGCTTGACGCCCCGGATTTTCACCGCCGCGATGGAAGACGTGTAGCCGTTCATGGACGGCGCCGTGGGCACGGTCCAATAGTCCAGCCCGTGGGCGTTGGCGGCGTATTTGCCCAGATCGTTGATGGTCCCCGCCCCCACCGCGATGATGAGGCCGATTTCATCACGGCCGGCCATGAGCCGTTCCGCTGTGGCGTCGGTCATCTCCACGTCGCCCGGAAGCGTCTCCACGACGGGATCGATGCCGCGATCCTTCAGGGCTTCGACGACCGCGGCGCCGGCGGCGGCATGGGTGTTCTCGTCGTCCACCAGAAGCACTTGCGATCCGTCGATCTCCTCCCCGCAATCCCCGGCCAGCGCGGCAAAGGCGTCCTCGCCCGCATAATGCCGCACATCCACCGTCGGATGCGGCTTGCCACAGGCGCACAAGGGGCCGAATGCGGCCGGATCCACCAGCAAGGGTCTGTCGTTGATGGCCATATCCGCTATTTCTCCCGCTCCACCAACCCCTTGACGAACCAGCGCTGCATGAAGAGGACCACCAGGATGGGGGGCAGCATCACCAGCAGGGCGCCGGCCATGGCGATGTGCCAGTCCGGCGGGTCTTCCGGCGAGGGGATCAGGTTTTTCAAGCCGATGACGGCCGTGGTCATCTTGGGGTTGGTGGTGATGAGCAGGGGCCACAGGTACTGGTTCCATCCGTAAACGAATTCGATGACCACCAGCGCCGCGATGTTGGTCTTGGAAAGCGGCAGCAGGATCTTCCGGAAAAAAACCATGGGCGAGGCCCCGTCCATCTTGGCCGCTTCGCAGAGTTCCTCGGGCACCGTGAGGAAAAACTGGCGGAACAGGAAGGTGCAGGTGGCCGACGCCACCAGGGGCAGGATGAGGCCGGTGTAGGAATCGAGCAGGCTCCAATCCAGGGACACTTCGATGTCGTGGTTGGTGAACCAGCTCAGCAGGGCGTTGAGGTGGAGCCAGTCCCAGACGTGCTGAAGGGGCCCGAACAGGTTGGCCGCCATTTCGTAGGTGGGCAGGATGCGGACCTCCACCGGCAGCATCAGGGTGCAGAAGACGGTCACGAAGGCCACGGTGCGGAACCGGTAGTCGAAATAGACGATGGAAAAGGCGCCCAGCAGGGAGACGACGATCTTCCCGATGGTGATGCCCGACGCCATAATGAAGGAGTTGAAGAGCTGGGTGCCCAGATCCCCCTGGTTCCAGGCGGCCTGGATGTTCACCCAGAACTGGTCGCCGGGTATGAGCGGCATGGGAACCTTGGAGACCTCCTCCATCGGGAGGGTCGCGGCGATGATGGTGTAGATGATGGGGAAGCAGACCACCAGTATCCCGAGCATCAGCAACAGGTAGGTCAGGGTGTCCAGAATCGGTGTTTTTTCGACCATCGGTTGTATTACCCCGTGTATTGCACTTTCTTTTCCACGTACTTGAACTGGAGCAGCGTAATGGTGATGATGAGCGCCATCAGAAGGATGGACTGGGCCGACGAGGAGCCGAGGTTCAGCCCGATGAAGCCGTCCTGATAGACCTTGTAGACCAGGATGTTGGTGGCGCCCCCCGGTCCGCCCTGGGTGACCGTGTGGATGATGCCGAAGGTTTCGAAGAACGAAAAGATGATGTTCATCACCGTCACGAAAAACAGTGTGGGCGAGAGCAGCGGCAGGGTGATGGTCCAGAACCGGCGGAAGGGCCCGGCCCCGTCCATGGCCGCCGCCTCGATGAGCGATTTGGGAATGGCCTGCATCCCCGCCATGAAGAAAACGAAATTATAGCTGACCTGCTTCCAGGCGCTGGCCAGGATCACCATGACCATGGCGTCCGAACCCCGCAGCACCGGGTTCCAGTCCACCCCCAGATATTTTTTGACGGCGATGGCCACCACGCCGAAGGAAGGATGCAGCAGGAACAGCCACAAAATGCCTGAAATGGCCGGCGCCACGGCGTAGGGCCAGATGAGAAACGTCCGGATGATGTTTTTGAACCGGAGAATCCGGTTGGCCAGGGTGGCGAGGAACAGCCCGGTGGTGATGGCCAGGGCCGCCGTGGAGGCGCTGAAGGTCAGGGTGATGACGATGGACCGCAGATACAGCGGGTCTTTGAAAAGCCGGATGTAGTTGTCGAACAGGACGAACCGGCTGTGGAGCCCGAAAGGGTCGCTGAGCATGAAAGACTGGGCCAGCCCCTGCACGGCCGGCCAGTAGAAAAAGGTGACGGTCACCAGGATCTGGGGCAGGATCAACAGGTACGGCAGGCGTTTCGAATCAAAGTAGGAGCGTTTTCTCAGCATGGTCGGGGATCGGTCTTTCGAGCGAGCGAATTCACGCTTCGGCCTTGCCGCGCGGGGATAAATCCCCACGCTATTTTAAAAAGTCCCTACAGGACATTCCATTTCAGTCCTGTAGGGACGACGCGCAATAGCGTGGGAGTTCACTCCCTCGCGGTCGATTGGGTCCGAGCTTATTGCTTATAAATCGATTCAAACTCCCGCAGCTTCTTGTTGCTCCGGGCCACGGCGGCGTCCAGGGCCTCCTGGGGGGTCTTGGAGCCGTTCCAGACCAGTTCCAGTTCCTCGTTGATGATGTTCCGGATCTGGACGAAATAGCCGAGCCGCAACCCTCTGGAGTTCTTGGTGGGCTCGCGCCGGGTCAACTGCTGGATGCCCACTTCCTGGTAGGGATCCTCTTTGTAATAGCCTTCTTCCTTGAGCTGCTCATAGGCGCCGATGGTGATGGGAAAATAGCCGGTCTCCTTGTGCCAGAGGATCTGCATGTCCGGCCGGGCCAGATGGTTCATGAAGGCGGCCACGCCCTCGTATTCCTTGTCGCTGTGACCCTTGAACACCCACAGGGAGGCCCCGCCGATGATGCTGTTCTGGGGCTTTTCCATCCAGGCTTCCACGGGCAGGGGCGCCACGTCCCATTTGAAATCCTTGACCGCGTCCTTGAGCTTGGCGATGCCGCTGATGGAATCGATGTAGATGCCGGCGTTCTGGGCGATGAACTCGGATTTGGGACCCTGGTATTTCTGTCCGCCGTAGAAGAAGCGGTTGTCGTCCATCCAGGATTTGAGCCGGGCGATGTGGTTCACCTGCTTGGGATTGTTGATCAGCAGTTCGGTGTCGAGCCCCTCGTAGCCGTTGGCCTTGCTGGCGAAGGGCAGGTCGTGCATGGCGCAGTAGTTTTCCACCTGGGTCCAGGACTGCCAGGCCGTCACCATGCCGCCGGGGACGCCGGAGTCCACCAGCTTTTTGGTCATCTCGCCCATCTGGTCCCAGGTCACCGGATCGGTCTTGGACAGAGGCGCGTCGATGCCGGCTTTTTTGAACAGATCGACGTTGTAATACATCACCGGCGTGGAGGAATTGAAAGGCATGGACATGAGGTTGCCGTCCTTGTCCATGTAATAGGAGAGCACCGGCTGCAGATAGGCCTTCCAGTCGATGTCGTAGCCTTTGTCCTTCATGAGCTGATAGACCGGGTAGACGGCCCCGGAAAGCATCATGGTCTGGGTGCCCACCTCGAAGGACTGGAGGATGTGGGGCTGCTTGCCGGCCCGGACGGCGGCCACGCCCGCGTTGACCACCTCGTCGTATTCACCCTTGTAGACGGCGTTGACTTTGTAGTCGGACTGGGAATCGTTGAAAGCCTTCACGATCGTATCGACCACCTCGCCGCGGCTGCCGCGCATGGCGTGCCACCACTGGACTTCCACCGCCGCCATGGCCTGGGCGGCCCAAAAAGTTGCAACGATTGATGCCGCGATCACCGGAAACCACTTTCGTCCTTTCATCGTCACGCCTCCTTTGCTGAAACATGATTGGGTTTGATTTCGGCGGGTTGCTAACGCCGCCGATGGAACGCGGGCATGAACGCCCCACTCCAAAGGCAATGTAGAGGGTCTCATACAGAGAGTCAAGGTTAATTTGGAAACGCAATCAGGTCTTGACTTCGTCACGGGAAAAATGCTTTTTGTAAGGGCTTGGCAGGCCGCCCGCCGGGGGCGGAGGATATGAGAATTTCACGGAAACGGGACAGGATACATGGCGGCCGTTGCATTGAAAAACGTGGTAAAGCGGTATGGCAAGGTCGAAGCGGTTCACGGCATCGATCTCGACATTGTGGATAAGGAATTCGTCGTGCTGGTGGGGCCGTCGGGGTGCGGGAAATCGACCACCCTCCGGATGATCGCCGGCCTGGAAACCATCACCGAAGGCGAAATCCGCATTGCCGACCGCGTCGTCAACGACGTGGCCCCGAAAGACCGCCAGGCCGCCATGGTCTTTCAGAACTACGCCCTCTACCCCCACATGAACGTCTTCAAGAACATGTCCTTCGGGCTGGTGCTGCGCAAGGTCCCCAAAGCGGAGATCGAAGAACGGGTTCGGGAGGCCGCGACCATGCTGGAGTTGACGGACTACCTCAACCGGAAACCCCACGAATTGTCGGGCGGGCAGCGCCAGAGGGTGGCCATGGGCCGGGCCATCGTCCGGGACCCGTCGGTCTTTCTCTTCGACGAACCGTTGTCCAACCTGGACGCCAAACTGCGCACCCAGATGCGCATCGAGATCAAGCAACTCCATAAAAAGGTCCAGACCACCACCATCTACGTCACCCACGACCAGGTGGAGGCCATGACCCTGGCCGACCGGATCGTGGTCATGCGCGACGGCTACATCGAGCAGGTGGGAACGCCCATCGAAATCTTCCAGCATCCGGTCAACACCTTCGTGGCCGGGTTCATCGGATCGCCGCCCATGAACCTGGTGCCCGCCGAAATCGTCGGATCCGGAGAGGAACTGCGCCTGCGATTCAACGACGATTTCCAGCTCCCGATTCCCCACAAACCCGACGCCCAAATCGAGGAGGGGATGGACGTCGTCATGGGCCTCCGAACCGAGGACATCACCATGGACAGCACCGCCCTGTTGCTCCCCGACAACTGGAAGGTGGAAGGCGTCGCCGAGGTCGTGGAGCCATTGGGCAGCGAAACCAACCTCCACATGGATTTGCAGGGCATCAAAGTCGTAGCCAAATGCGACGGCCGCCGCATCGTCAAATCCGGCGACCGGTTCAGGATGGCTCTGAACCTGGAGCATCTGCATATTTTCGACGGGGAATCGACGTTGTCGATTTATTGATCGGGCAAGTCGTCGGCATTAAACACCCCTCATTTTCAATTGTTCGTTTAATCCCCTCATGTTTCGACCGATGTTGTCGGATCGCCGTTGAAACGTTCCTCACACCGCTGTGGGCAACCCGTCGGCCGCCAGTTCGGCAATTCCCGGTGAATCTGGTCATCCGCGTTCCATTTGAACCAAATCCAGGTTCACCGGCGTGGTTTCGACCACAGGACCCGCATCGCTTTTCCTCAGCACGATGTTTTTGACCCAGTTCCGGTTATCTTCTTCCGGGCAATCCAAGCGGTAATGGGAACCACGGCTTTCGGTGCGTTCAAGGGCTGCCCGGCAAACCAATTGGGCCGCACATCGCATATTCCGGAACGCCAACAGCCGGATGAGGTCGCCTGGATCCGAAACCCTGACCTGGGGTTGGAGGTTCTCCAACCAATCCAGCACTTCCCGAAGATCGGTTTTTTGCCGGGTCACGCCGGCCTTTTCCCACATCACCCGCTTCAATTCCTGAATCAATTCTTTGACGCTCATCCCTTCGGCCGCATAAGCCGCTTCCAGCTGGGACTGTTCTTCTTTAAACGCATCACTGAATCCGGATGGACTTCCGATCTCCATGGCCCGCTGTGCCGCCGTTTCACCGACCCACGAGCCCATGGTGAATATCTCGGCCAGCGCATTCCCGCCCAGTCTGTTCGCCCCATGGACGCCGGCAGCCGCCTCTCCCACCGCCCACAGGCCGCTCAGGGCGGTTTCTCCATCCGGGTCCGTGACGATGCCTCCCATGCAGAAATGGGCCGTGGGCGACACCTTGAACACTTTTTCTCCCTTCCACCATCGCGAGGGCAGCAGGGACGATAATGATTTGGCGATCTCCACAGGCAGAGCCTCCGTATCCATGAAAACCGCCTGGTCTGCGGACTGGACCGCGTTCGTCTCTTCATAAAGCAACTGCGCCAGCCGGTCCCTCGTTACCTGGACGGGGTCGGTGACGCCGTGGCGCTGAAGAACATTTTCGCCATTGCCATCGCGCAATATGACGCCGGATTGGGCCAGCAGCCGCTCATACAGGATCAGCGTTCCGCCCCGCTTCCCCGTCGCGGTGGGGTAAAACTGGACGAATTCCATGTCTTTTAACGGTACGCCGGCATGGTAGGCCAGGATCTGGCCGTCGCCGGTGATGCCAGGCGCGTTATTAGTGTTCAGATAGATCTGGGCATATCCGCCGGTGGCCAGCACGACCACTTTGGCATGGATCGAAAAAAACCGGCCATCGGCGGTAACGCCCGTCGCGCCGACGACGCGGTGTTCATCGGCGATCAGCCTGGACACAAAGAGATGCTCCAGAAAACGGACGCCGACCTGCTGGGCGCGGCGCTTGAGGGGCATAACCAAATCGCGGCCGATCCAGTTTTCCCCGTGAACGTGTCGGGGATACCGATGGCCGGGCGTTTGGATCAACCGGGGCGTTTCCCCCTGCATTTCAAATTGCACGCCGCAGTCCTTCAAAAACCGGACCTCGGCATGGGAGCGTGCGGCCATTTCCGCCGCCATCGATTGATCGTTCAGAAAACGTCCGCCCATGACCGTGTCGATCAAATGGGCGTTTGCATCATCTTCCGGCGGACCCCATCCGGGAGAAGCGATCACGGCCTTGGAAATATACGTATTGGAATTTGTCCCGATCCGCGTTTTGGAGACGAGCAGGACATCGACGTCTTTGGATTTGGCGGAAATGGCCGCTCTCAGGCCGGCGCCGCCGGCGCCGACGATCAATACATCGCAATGCAGATCTTCCTGGCTTCTGATCAACATAATTTGCCGTCCTCTCCTTTTCGATGGCGCCGCCGAATTCTCATCCGGACATTATACGCCCAGTTTTTGACATTAAGAGCCGATCCGAAAACCGCATCTTTTGCCCCCAGACGGCGTTCTCGTTCTTTATCAATCCTCGAAATAGTCCTGCCATTCCTGCGGTTGAAAAGAAACTGCGGCCTTGCATAATAGATGCCGTTTTCCGTAAAAGACCTCTCCGGATGACGATCGCGCTATAGAGGGTACGTACGCTATTCACCAGGTGTTCGAGGAGAAATTCGCCTTTCACTGGTCGCCTCCTGTTCAATGGGGCGGGACGCCGTCACCCAATTCTTTACACAGAGGACCATATTCTCTATGCTGAGTATCCGTCAAGTATTGACTCAATCGGACGCCTCCTGACGGATCGCCAGGAACCGGATGGGCGGGGCGTTTCAGGGCGGCGGCATCCTGGCGAACAGCTATGATCTGGCGAGGGATGAGGTCAAAGGCGCCGAGGCCGCGGCGCCGGGTTAGAGGTGCAGATGGGGGATTTGAAGCGGCCGGGGTGGATGCAGATCGGAAG
>JAABTD010000054.1 GCA_011390065.1 Desulfobacteraceae bacterium | reverse complement strand
TCAAGGGTTTGCGAAGACTCACCACCTCTCCCACCACGATGATGGCCGGGGCTTTTAAACCGGCCGATTCCGCCCGTTCCGCGATATCCGACAGCGTTCCGGTCACTGTTTCCTGACCGGGAGTGGTCCCCCACCGCACCAGGGCCGCAGGCGTGGTGGGGGACATGCCGTGCTCTATCAGACGGGCCCGGATCATGGGCAGGTTTTTAACGCCCATGAAAAAAACGAGAGTGCCGATGCCCTTTGCCAGGGAAGCCCAGTCGATGCTGGACGTCTCTTTGGCGGGATCTTCATGGCCGGTGACAAAGGCCAGGGTGGAGGTGAAATCCCGGTGCGTTAAAGGAATGCCGGCATAGGCCGGGGCTGCGATAGCCGATGTGACCCCGGGGACGATCTCGAAACGGAGGCCGTTCTGGACGAGAATTTCGGCTTCTTCGCCGCCCCGTCCGAAAATAAAGGGATCGCCGCCCTTGAGTCGGGTCACGACCCGACCGGTTCGCGCTTTTTCCACGATCAGGGCGTTAATCCCTTCCTGGGAAAGGGTGTGATCGCCGCCTTTTTTGCCCACGTAGATCAATTCCGCATCCGTCCGGGCCGCTTTCAACAGCGCCGGCGCCGCCAGGTAATCATAAATGATCACATCGGCGGCTTCAATGCACGCCCGTCCCTTGACCGTTATCAGCCCGGGATCTCCGGGGCCGGCGCCCACCAGATAGACGATGCCTTCTTCAGTTCTCATCTGCCTCCGCTTTGAGCCGATCCAGTATCGCTCCCGCGCCCCGGTCGAGCAGTTTTTGGGCCAGCCGGACCCCGATGTCTCCGGCATTTGAGACCAGGCCGGTCATGGTCTCTCTGATCATCACGGACCCATCCAGTTCGGCCACCAGCCCGCTGAGAGTGAATTGATCCCCATCGATCCCCCCGTGAGCCGCGATGGGAACTTGACATCCGCCTTCCAGCTTATGGAGAAATGCCCGTTCTCCCGTAACCACCGCCCGGGTCGGCGCGTGGTCCAGTGCGCGCGTCAGTGGGCCGATGCGCGGATCGTTCTCCCGGATCTCGATGCAAAGCGCGCCCTGCCCCACCGCCGGAAGCATGGTATCCGGCATCAGGGCCTGGGTGATCCGGTGGGCCAGCCCCAGCCGTTTGACGCCGGCTGCTGCCAGCACCACGGCATCGAACTGTCCGTCATCCAGTTTTCGCATCCGCGTGTCCAGGTTTCCTCTCAGGGGCTGTACGTCCAGATCTGGTCGTACATGGCGCAGTTGGGCCGCCCGGCGCAGGCTGCTGGTGCCGACCCGGGCGCCCGGGACCAGCTTGTCCAGATGCTGACCCGATCCGGAAATGACCACGTCGCGGGGATCGGCCCGCTCGGGGACGGCGCCGATGCACAACCCTTCGGGAATCTCCGCCGGCATGTCCTTCATGCTGTGGACGGCCAGGTCCACCCGCCCGTCAAGGATGGCCTCCTCGATCTCCTTGACGAACAATCCTTTGCCGCCCACCTTGGCCAGGGGCACGTCCTGGATCTTGTCGCCTTTTGTTTTGATAATGATCAGCTCCACCGCCGTGCCGGGGGACTGTTCTTCCAGCGCCGTTTTGACCCATTCGGCTTGCCACAGGGCCAGTTTGCTGCCCCGGGTGCCGATTTTAACGGTATCGGCCATCAGTGGCCGCAGCCCGCGCAGCTCGCGGCGGCGCATCCCCCACAGGAAGCATCGGCCGCGGAGCGGCTCACCGTCTGCCCGCCGGCGCCCTTGCTGATGAATCCGCAGGCGGACATCAGGCGATTGACATCGCTGCCTTTGCAAGACGGACACTCGGCCGCGTCCGATCCGAGGATCAGGCGCTCAAAATCGCAGCCGCATTGTTCACAATGATATTCATAGATCGGCATGGTTTATCTCCTTCATATATCGTCTGATTTCAAAGGGCGTCAGCGCCGGCGGCGTGCATCCGCCGGCGAAAACCCTTCGAACTTAACCATAATCATCGTGAAAATCAAGCGGATGTTTGACGGCCGGGAGAAATGAACTGATCAGGGTAGAGGATGCGATCCACCAGGTCGCAGAGCATGTGGCCGTAGACGATATGGGTCTCCTGAACATGGGCCGTAACGTCGCAATTCACCGACAGCGTCAGATCCGCAAGAGTTGCGAGGCGTCCGCCCCGGCCGGTGAAGCCGGCGCTGAAAAGGCCCATCTCCCGCGCCGCCATGACGGCGGTCAGGATATTGGGGGAATTGCCGCTGGTGCTGATGCCCAGGGCCACATCCCCCCGTCGCCCGAGGGCTCGGACCTGCTTGGCGAAAACGGCGTCGAAGCTGTCGTCGTTGCCGATGCTGGTGAGGATCGAAGTGTCGGTGGCAAGGGAGATGGCGGCAAGGGGCGGCCGCTCGATTCGGAACCGGTTGACGAACTCCGCTGCA
This sequence comes from Desulfobacteraceae bacterium, assembly GCA_011390065.1. GTDB lineage: Bacteria > Desulfobacterota > Desulfobacteria > Desulfobacterales > JAABSP01 > JAABTD01. The sequence goes on along the minus strand of JAABTD010000054.1, from coordinate 22,214 downwards.
AGATGCTGGGCGTCGGCGGCGCTGCCGCCGTTCCCGAATATCAGCAGCTTGTTGCCGGCCTTCAGGCTGTCGGCAATCGTCTCCGCCAATCGGATGATCCGGTGCAAATTGTCTGTCACGGCCTCGGTTTTGACCCGGATGCTTTCTTCCAGGGCCTCCCGAACCCACCGTTCCAGTTCAGACATGTCAACCTGCCTTTGCCGTCCGGCGTCGGTGGATCTGCTCGATGTAACCCGAAGCGTCATACCCGTATTCCGATGCCAGCAGAAATTCATGGAGCGCGTCGTCCAGCCGCTGCTGTTTAAAGTACAACCGTCCCAGCCGGTATCGGCACAGGCCGCTTCCCGGCGCGATCTCGACGCTGTTCTGGCAGATCAAGACGGCGATGTCCAGGTTCTCGCCCAGGATCTCGAAAAGATGGCCGACGGCCGACAGGACTGCCGCATCGGAAGGATTGTGTTTGAGAGCCTTTTTATAGGTATGGAGAGCCTCTTTGAAGCGTCCCAGATGGGTGTAGCAGTCCCCTAAATAACGATGGACAACGCCGGGTTCCGGCCGGATGCGGGCGGCTTTTTCCAGATAGGTTCGGCCCTTGTCCGTTTCCCCGGCATCGAGGCAGAGCCGTCCGATCTGGAAGGCGGGCTCGAAGAAATCATTCCCGACGGCGTCCGCCTGATGAAAATAGCGCAATGCCCGTTCCCGGTCCCCGCGCATCAGGCTGACCAGCCCGGCGTTATAAAATGTCATGGGTTCTTTGGGATCCAGCACCAAAGCCTCCCGGAACACCGCCATGGCCTGGTCGAACCGGTTCATGCGACCGTAGCAGACCCCCAGGCTGTTCCGGACATTGACGTTTTCCGGATCCAGGGAAAGGGCGGCCAGAAATTCAGCCGCAGCGCCCTCGACATCCCCCCGGTCGTAGCGCCGGTCTCCGCTGAGGTTCAGGCTGACCGCGTCGAAGGCCGCCGTGCTGCCGGGCCCGCACATAAGGGCGTGCAGGAGGGCCTTCTGGACATTGAGAAGAACCTCCGACGATCTGAAACCGGCCAGAGGATGACAAGCGATGCCGATGCTGATGGTCTCTTCCCGAAGACTTGCCAGCCGCTTCTGGATCTCGGTCGCCAGGTTCCGGCTCTTTTCCGGGCCCCGTCCCGGCAGAAAGCATCCGAAGCTCCGACGGTCCATCAACCCCCAGAAGCCGATGCCGCCATGGCAACAGGCATCGATGGCCCACGCCGCATCCAGCAGCAGCTGGCCCGCATATCGATCGCCCGGGACCCCCTTCCTGGGGGTAAACCGGTCGGTCCGAATGGCCAGCATGCCGAACCGGTCCGTTTTTCGCATGCGGTTTTGCACCCGATCGACGAAAGCGTTTCCGATCAGCACATTGGGAAATTCCCGATAGAACGCTACCAGGCCGACGGAAGATTTCCGGGCGGCAGAACTTTTGCGGTCGCCCGGTTCTATCCTCGAGAGCAAAAATTCCCGGGTCGAACATCGGTTTCCCGCCATCTCACTCCTTTTCCAGCGCTTCAGCTATCCGCTGGAAGGCGTCTCGGATCATAGCGAACTCATCCTCCTGGAGGGTTCGCGGATCCATGATAAATCGGTCTTCCTCGATCCGTCCGATCACCGGCGGGCAATTGGCGCGCATGGCCGATTCGACGGCGTTGGCGGAGAGGCCCGACATCCGCACCCCGACGCAACGGCTGGGCAATTCCTGCAACGGAAGAGAACCGCCGCCCACCCGGGAAGAGAGATCGAGGCAGTCGACCGTCAACCGGTCACCGGGAAGACTTGCCAGACCGTCGGCCAGCCTTTCGGCCCGCTGCCGCAGTTCTTCATAGGCCATGGTCAGGGCTTTGAGGGTCGGAATGGTCGCCACGGCGCGCTCCGGATCACGGTACAGCCTAAGCGTCGATTCCAGGGCGGCCAAGGTCATTTTATCAATGCGAAGCGCCCGGGTGATGGGGTTTTTCTTGATCTCATCGAGCACATCTTTCTTTCCCACGATAAGCCCTGCCTGGGGGCCTCCCAGCAGTTTGTCGCCGGAAAAGGTCACCACATCGGCGCCGGCCGCAACGGAATCCTGCACCGTGGGCTCCCGGGTCAGACCGTACCGGGAAAAATCGATGAACATGCCCGACCCCAGATCCTCCATCACCCGCAGTCCGTGCTTCTTTCCCAGCGCCGTCAAGTCGGCCAGAGGCGCCTCGGCCGTAAAACCCACCACGCTGTAGTTGCTCTTGTGGACTTTCAACAGAAGGGCCGTCTCCGCATCGATGGCCGCTTCGTAATCCCGCAGATGGGTCCGGTTGGTGGTCCCCACTTCGACCAGGATGCCGCCGCTTCGGGCCATCACGTCCGGAATGCGAAATGCCCCGCCGATCTCCACCAGCTCACCCCTTGAAACGATCACCTTCCGGCCTCTGGCCAGGGTTTCCAGCGTCAACAATACGGCGCCGGCGTTGTTGTTGACCGCCATGCCGGCTTCGGCGCCGCTGACCTCGCAGAGGATGTCTTCAATGGCCGAATATCGGGATCCGCGTCTGCCGGCGTCAAGATCAAACTCCAGATTGGAATATCGGCCCGACAGCGCAACGACATTGTCAACGGCAGCCTGTGGCAGAAGGGACCGGCCCAGATTGGTGTGAATCACGACGCCTGTGGCGTTGACCACTCGCTTTAAATTGAAAGCCATCTCCCGATCCACCCGGTCCGACACCGCATCCAGCAAAACGGCCTCCATCAGAGAATGTTCCGAACCCCCGTCGCCGCCCAGAATAGACGCCCGAAGCGTCTCAACCACCTCCCGGACCGAGCGGACCAGGACCGAGCGGGGGACGCCGTCGAATCCCCTTTCCCTTTTCGCCCGTTCCAGTAAGAGATCCACTCCCGGAATCCTCCGCAACAGATCCTGCTGGCGTTCACTCAATCCCATGCCTGTTTCCCGACGCTCCAATTAGGGGGTGCCGGTGACCGCGATGCTGCGTCCACCTGAGTAAATTCAAGAGTTCTTACCTAAGACTATATACCAGCGGGCAAAGAAATTCTCAACTGTCAATGCATTTTTTTCTTGCATTTATCCCTCTTATTTTATATGCCTACAAATGTTTGTTATATCTGTTCAGGGTCGTTTTATCATCAGGCGGTTCAACCTTGGCGGCCTTACCCCCCCCAGGGGGCGCCGCCGCAACCAACAGCAATTCGGGAGGTCGGCATAAATAAAGCGCGTCAAAGCAATCAACCAAACATCAATTTCAAAATTAAAGCAAAAGAAGTAAGGGTTATTGACCCGGACGGCAATCAGGTCGGCGTTGTTCCGACCGATAAGGCGCTTTCCGCTGCCAAAGATTTCGGCCTTGACCTGGTGGAAGTTTCGCCCAACGCGAATCCGCCGGTCTGCAAAATAATGGATTATGGCCGATATAAGTACGAACAGGACAAAAAGCAGCAAGAGGCCAAGAAAAAGCAGAGTACTTTCCAGCTGAAAGAGATCAAGGTCCGGCCGAAAACCGGCGACCATGATTTAGAGGTTAAACTCGGCCACATACGCCGGTTTCTGGAGAAAAAAGACAAGGTTAAAGTGACGCTGATCTTCCGGGGTCGGGAGATTACTTTGACCGATCTCGGCATCGAAGTTCTTGAAAAGATCGCCGAAGAGACCGTAGACGTCGCCGTCGTGGAGCAGAAACCCAAATTCGAAGGCCGCACCATGGTGATGATCTTGGCGCCGAGATAGCCAGCCGTACCGAAAGTCCCCCGCCGACGCAACAGGATGGCGTCCGGGGCGGCAGCCTCTGAGCTGCTCAAATGCAGATACAGCCGTTAGGTGGCGTGTGCGCACGGAATGTAAACCGCTCACGCCACCTATTTTTTGTAGATGTCACTCTATTCAGGGAAGGAGCCATTATGCCTAAAATTAAAACCAACCGTGCCGCGGCCAAGCGGTTCAAGCGGACGGGATCCGGCAAGTTCGTATATTCAAAATCCCATGCGAATCACATTCTTGGCAAAAAGAGCCGCAAACGCAAAAGACGTTTGCGCCGGCCCCATATTATCGACCAAACCAATGTCAGAGAGCTGAAGCTGCTGCTCCCCAACGGATAAAGGAGAAGAAATCATGCGAGTAAAAAGAGGTTTCAAAGCGAGAAGGCGCCGCCAAAAGGTATTAAAGCTGGCCAAAGGATTCCGCGGTGGGCGAAGCAAGCTGTTTCGCACCGCGGCCGACGCCGTGGACAAGGCCCTCATGTACGCCTACCGGGACCGGAAAGTCCGCAAACGGGATTTCCGCCGCTTGTGGATCGCCCGCATCAATGCAGCGGCCCGCATGAACGACATGAGCTACAGCAAGTTCATCCACGGCCTCAAAGCCGCAAACGTGGATCTGGACCGCAAAGTGCTGGCTGAACTGGCCGTATCAGACCCCGGGGGATTCAGCCGGATCGCCCATTTGGCCGCTCAGCATGCCCATTAGCGGTTTCTTTGCTCAGGAAACCCATTACGCGACGGACAGTTGACGGACCGTTAAGGTCCGCTTGCAAGAAAGACTTGTGAAGAAAGATCAGGAGTCCCTGTGAATCGATCCATCGAAGCGATCAAGGAAGCGGCGCTCCAGGAACTCGAATCGGCCGATGCCCCCGAAGCGGTCCAAGCCCTCTCCGTCCAATATCTGGGACGGAAAGGAGCGGTCACCCAGTTTCTCAGGAACATCTCAGCGCTTCCCGCCGAAGAGCGGCCCCGTGCGGGGAAGGAAGCCAACGCGGTCAAAAAGACCCTGGAATCGGCCTTTGCAGATGCCGAACGCCGACTTTCCGAGACCGCCGCGCCGGCGGACGACGCCATCGACGTCTCTTTGCCCGGACGTCCGGCGACGCCCGGAAGGCTCCACCCCGTTACCCTGATCTCCCGTGAAATCAGCGACATTTTTTCCCGACTCGGGTTCGATATCGTCGAGGGACCGGAGGTGGAAAAAGATTATTATAACTTCGAAGCCCTCAACATCCCCAAAAACCACCCCGCCCGGGACATGCAGGATACTTTTTACGTTTCCGACGACGTGGTGCTCCGGACCCACACATCGCCCATCCAGATCCGGACCATGGAAAAGCAGCCGCCGCCGGTGAGGATCATTGCGCCCGGCAAGGTCTACCGGTGCGACTCGGACCTGACCCATACCCCCATGTTCCATCAGGTGGAAGGACTTCTGGTGGATCGGGACATCTCCTTCGGCGACCTGAAGGGGATCCTCACGGCCTTTGTCCACCAGATGTTCGACGACCGGACCGCGCTCCGGTTTCGTCCCAGTTTCTTCCCCTTCACCGAACCGTCGGCCGAGGTGGACATACTCTGCGTCATGTGCCGGGGAGACGGCTGCCGGGTCTGCTCCCAGACGGGATGGCTGGAAGTGCTCGGGTCCGGCATGGTCCATCCGGCAGTGTTTGAAAACGTCGGGTACGACACCCGCCGGTACACCGGATTCGCCTTCGGCATGGGAGTTGAGCGCATCGCCATGCTCAAGTACGGCATCGACGACCTGCGGAAATTCTTCGAAAACGATTTCAGGTTCTTGAGGCAGTTTTAAGATGAAAGTGAGTTTCAGCTGGCTGGCGGATTACACGCCCATCGAGATGCCGGCATCCGAACTGGCCGACGCCCTCACCATGGCCGGGCTGGAGGTGGAAGCGGTCTGGGACCGATACGACTATCTGGAAACCGTGCGGGTCGGCCGCATCCTGCGGGTGTCGCCCCATCCCAATGCGGACCGGCTTCGCCTCTGTGAAGTGGACATAGGAGACCGTCAGGTCAAAGTGGTCTGCGGCGCTCCCAATGCGGTCGAAGGCATGCTGTCGCCGCTGGCGCTGCCTGGAACGGAATTGCCCGGCGGCGCGCGAATGGAAAAAAGCGTCATCCGGGGGGAAACCTCGGAAGGGATGCTCTGCAGCCAAGGCGAATTGATGCTGGGATCAGACCGGAGCGGTCTCATGGCGCTGGACGCCGGATTGACGCCGGGCGCCCCCCTGGCCGAAGCCCTGGGGCTTTCGGATACACTATTTGAAATCGGCCTGACCCCCAACCGTCCCGACTGTTTGAGCCTCATCGGCATCGCCCGGGAAACGGCGGCGATCCAGGGGACGCACCTGACCTGGCCCGAAATCGCGTTGCCCAAGGGCGAGGGGAACATCCATAAAAGAACTTCCGTGGCCATCCAGGCCCCAGATCACTGCCCCCGGTATGCCGCCCGCTTGATCGAGTCCGTCCGGATCGCCCCTTCTCCGGACTGGCTCCGGGATCGACTGATTTCCATCGGGTTGAAGCCCATCAACAACGTGGTGGATGTGACCAATTTTGTCATGATGGAGATGGGGCAGCCCCTCCACGCCTTCGACGTGGATCGCCTGGCCGGCGAACGGATCGTGGTCCGGCTGGCCGGGGCCGGCGAGCCCTTCACCACTCTGGATGGCAAGGAGCGGATTCTGGACGAGCACATGCTCATGATTTGCGACGGTGAAAAACCGGTGGCCGTGGGCGGGGTCATGGGCGGCCTGAATTCGGAAATTGAGGAAACCACTGCCCGCGTGCTCATCGAAAGCGCCTATTTCGACCCGGCCAGCATCCGGAAAACCGCCAAAAAACTGGGGCTCGCCACTGACGCCTCCCATCGTTTCGAACGGGGGATCGATCCCGAAGGCGCGATCCGGGCATTAGACCGTGCCGCACAACTCATACTGGCCATGGCCGGCGGGACGCTGATTGAAGGCGTGGTGGACGAACGCCCCAAATGGATCGGGCCTAAACAGTTCGACCTGAGCGTGTCGGATACGAAACGTCTTCTGGGAATCACCCTCGATCAGGAGAACATATCGGCATTGCTCCGCTCCATCGAATTTGCCGTCGAGCCGGTTGATGAAGACCATATCACGGTGCGCGCTCCTTCCTTCCGGGTAGACGTGACCCGGCCCCGGGACCTGATGGAGGAAGTGGCGCGTTTATGGGGCTACAACCGGATTCCCACCACCTCCCCCCTGATGCCGGCGGAAGCCAGGGTTCCCTCTGCCTCCCTGCAACTTCGGAACCGCCTCCGGGATCTCCTGACCGGTTTCGGGTTCACAGAAGCCGTCAACTACAGTTTCATCCAACCCGACGCCGTTGACCGCCTGCGCCTTTCAGAAGCCGATCCGCGCCGCAATACGGTGACCATCCTCAATCCGCTGACCGAAGATCAGTCGGTGATGCGCACTTCCCTCCTCCCGGGACTGCTGAACAACATGGGGTGGAACCTGGCGCGTCGGGTGCGAGACCTGAAGCTTTTCGAAGTCGGGAAAATCTTCATCGGCAACGGCGCCGCCAGCTTGCCGGACGAACCGCAGATGACCGCCGGGCTCTGGACCGGGAACCGAACATCGCCAACCTGGCTGGCCAAGGATATCCCCTGCGATTTCTATGACATGAAAGGCATCGTGGAAGGGGTGCTGGAAGGTCTCCGCATCCGGGACGCCCGGTTCACCCGCATGGCCAAAGACCGGTGCAGATACACCCGGCCGGGCCGCACGGCCCGGATTCTGGTTGCCGAAACCGAGATCGGACTGATCGGCGAGGTTCATCCGGAAACCCTCTGCAACTTCGATTTGAGACAGCCCGCCTTTTATTTCGAACTGGATCTTGACCTGCTGCTGCCCCTGGCGCCGGCGGCTTGCCAGTCGGCGGCCATTCCACGGTATCCCGCCGTTGATCGGGACATCACCCTGATCCTCGATAAGGGATCCGAAGCTGCGGACATCCTGGACGCGATCCGAAACTCAGGGGTTCCAGGCGCTGAACTGATCGAAACCATCACCTTTTTCGATGCCTATGAGGGCGAGGCGATTCCTCCCGGATGCCGCAGCATTTCTTTCCGGATCACCTACCGATCACCGGAGGAAACCTTGGAGGATGAGCGGGTAAACGTTATCCAAAAGGCCATCGCCGACTACCTTCTCAATGCGTTTAAAGCGACCTTGCCCGGCAACCGATGACAGACCGCGGTCCGGCCCGCGCATACCCGTTTTTCAGCCTTTTTGACATCCCCCCTCCAGACATGGAGGGGGGATTTTTTTTGGCGAAACCCCATTCACCCGTCAACATGACGCACTGCCTGCACCCTATTCACCAACTGTATGTCATTCATTAATTATGCTTGACACGACCGCCGCTTATCGAATATGAATAGTCTCTTACCTTTAAGCGTACAGGGTTTTTATAGTGGAAATTCAACCCAATTCAACCAAGGAGAGTGAAAAATGGCCAATCGGTACGAAGAAGCTTTTGAGAGATCGCTGAAAGATCCTGAGGGATTCTGGGGTGAGGCTGCGGAGGCGTGTTTCTGGTACAAAAAATGGGACAAGGTGCTCGACGACTCCAATAAGCCGTTCTACCGCTGGTTTGTCGGAGGCGAGACCAACACCGCCTACAACGCCCTTGATTATCATATCGAAAACGGCCGCGGGGATCAACTCGCCCTGATCTACGACAGCCCGGTCACCAATACCATCCAAAAATACACTTATACGGAATTGCGCGACGAAGTCGCGAAATTTGCCGGGGCGCTGGCCGACCAAGGCGTCGTTAAAGGCGACCGGGTCATTATCTATATGCCCATGATCCCCCAGGCCGCCATCGCCATGCTGGGCTGCGCCCGCATCGGCGCCATTCATTCGGTGGTCTTCGGGGGGTTCGCCGCCAAAGAGCTGGCCACCCGAATCAACGACGCCAAGCCCAAGGTGATGGTATCGGCCTCCTGCGGCATCGAGGTGCAGCGGGTAATCAAGTACAAACCGCTTCTGGACAAGGCCATCGAACTATCGGATTACAAGCCGGAAAAATGCATCATCTTCCAGCGCCCCATGGAGGAAGCCGCCCTGACCCCCGGTCGGGATCTGGACTGGAACGAGGCCGTGGCCGCCGCCAAACCGGCGGACTGCGTGCCGGTGGCCGCCACCGACCCCCTCTATATCCTGTACACCTCCGGCACCACCGGTCAGCCCAAGGGCGTAGTGCGGGACAACGGCGGCCATATCGTGGCCCTGAAGTGGACCATGAAGGCCGTCTACGACGTTGATCCCGGCGAAGTTTTCTGGGCGGCTTCGGACGTGGGCTGGGTCGTGGGACACTCCTACATCGTCTACGCCCCCCTCTTCGCCGGCTGCACCACCATCTTGTTCGAAGGGAAACCGGTAGGCACCCCGGATGCGGGCGTCTTCTGGCGGGTGATCTCCGAACACAACGTCAAATCCATGTTCACCGCGCCCACCGCCTTCCGGGCCATCAAGCGCGAAGATTCCAAGGGCGAGTTCATCAAGAAATACGACCTGTCCAATTTCAAGATTCTCTTTCTGGCCGGAGAGCGCTCCGATCCGGACACCATCCAGTGGTCTGAAAGGAATCTCAAGGTTCCGGTCATCGATCACTGGTGGCAGACAGAGACGGGATGGGCCATCTGCGCCAACTGCATGGGGCTTCACCACTTCCCGGTCAAATACGGCTCCCCCACCAAATCGGTTCCCGGCTGGGATGTCCGGGTGGTGAACGAAAGCAACAAAGAATTGAAGCGCGGAGAGATCGGCGCCCTGGTGGTCAAGCTGCCGCTGCCTCCGGGAAGCCTGCCCACCCTGTGGCAGAACGACGACCGGTTCATAGAGTCCTATCTGGAGGAATTTCCGGGATATTACAAAACCGCCGATGCGGGGTATATCGACGAGGACGATTATGTTTACGTCATGTCCCGGACCGACGACATCATCAACGTGGCGGGCCATCGGCTCTCCACCGGCGCCATGGAGGAAGTGCTCTCCGACCATCAGGACGTGGCGGAATGCGCCGTGCTGGGCGTGGAAGATCAGTTGAAGGGTCAGGTGCCGGTGGGATTCATCGTGCTCAAATCCGGCATCGACCGTCCCCAGGAGGAGATCGTCAAGGAAGTGATCGCCATGGTGCGGGACCGCATCGGGCCCGTGGCGGCCTTCAAAACCGCAACGGTGGTCAATCGCCTGCCCAAGACCCGTTCCGGCAAGATCCTCCGCGGAACCATCCAGAAGATCGCCGACAACAAGGAATACAGCACCCCTGCCACCATCGATGATCCCGCCATTCTGGACGAGATGGCCGAAGCCCTGAACAAGATCGGACTCGGCAAGAGCAGAAAATAAAACAAGCCGCTGCAGGCTGACCTGAGCACCAATGAAGCCGGCGGCTTTCGATGCCGCCGGCTTTCGCTTTTCAGTGTATGACGAAAACAACCCTCATCACCTGCCTGATGGCCATAGCGGTCGCATCCACCTGCGGATCGTCGGCAGCGAACCCATCCGAACCGCTCGAAAACGCGGATCGCCTCAAATCCGAGAATCGCTGCGAGGGGTGCAACCTCAAATGGGTCGACCTGCAAGGGGCGCGGCTTCGAGACGCTCACCTTGAAGGGGCCGACCTCTCGGGCGCCGATCTCCGGCAGGCCCAGGTTCAGTCGGGGCGCCTCAAGAACGCCAACCTGGAAGGCGCCAATCTCCAGTCCGCGCATCTCCAGCACGCAGATCTAAGAGGAGCGAACTTAAAGTCGGCATATCTCCAGGGAGCGGATCTTTCAGGGGCCGATCTCAGAAACGCCGATCTCAGGGAGGCGGATCTGATGGGGGCCAATCTCATGCAGGCCCGCCTGGCGGCCGCGGATCTTTCCGGCGCCAACCTTCAGCAATGTCTGCTGGTGGGCGGCGACTTTCACGGGGCGATATTGAAAGACGCCCGTCTGGTGAGATCGGACCTGCTGGGCGCGGATTGTTCAGAAGCGGACATGAGGGGAGCCGATCTCCACGGGGCGAATCTCTTGGGGACCCGATTCCATGACGCGGATCTCAGGTCGGCGGACTTCAAGGACGCCGTATTTCGCCGGATCTACCCGCCGCGTCATCCCGGGGGGCAGGAACCGCCGATCCCTGAACTCAAGGGGGCCCGTCTGGACAACGCCGTCTGGACCGATGGATCTCGATGCAAAGCGGATTCCATCGGCCAGTGCAATCGAGAAGTCGCTGGCATCGTCCGGTGAGGATCGTTTCCTGCTAAAGATCGGCATAGCCGGTATCGGGGCGCCACCGCCGAAGTTTGATCCGCCCCGGAAACGCCATGGGTTTGTAGAGCGATTTTCCCAGCAACAGGCGCAGGCACTCCTGAATGCTTTCCGAAATTGTGGGATGTGGATAGAGCAGCTTGAGCACGTCGCCGGCGCCGTTGCCCTGATCCATGAAGTGGGCGATGGAGACCACTGTTGAAGAAATCTGCGGCCCGGCCCCTCGCATCCCCAGGATTTTCTGGTCCGCATCATCGGACACCAGGATCTTGACGAACCCGGTCATGGACCGCATGGCGATGGCCCTTGTGACCAGCTCGTTGGCGTAGTAGGCCATCTTGAAGGGGATTTTTTTCTCCCGGCACGTCTTTTCGCTCAATCCCACCGCCGCCACCGCCGGATGAAAAAACATGATGGTGGACAAGTGATGGTAGTTGAGCGGAAAATTCCCATGGCCGAACATATGCTTGACCGCATGTCGGGCCTCTTTTTCAGCGATGTTCACCAGGGCCGGATGGTTGGTGACGTCGCCCACCGCATAAATTCCTTTCTGCACCCGGCAATCCGCGTCCGTCTCCAGATGCCCCCGCTCATGGGGAACGATCTGCAATCTCTCCAGTCCCAAACCGCCCAGCCTCGCCACCCGCCCGATGGAGATGAGAACCGTGTCCGCCTCCACCACCTCGGAATGACCGTCGCTGAAGTCCAGAACGACCTCCAGATGCGGGGTCCGTTTCCGGATCTCCTGGAGCTGGGCGGAGTGAATGATCTTGACGCCGATCCGAGTCAGACAGTTGCTGACGAAATCACTGATATCCCGATCTTCAAAGGGAATGACGGTCTCTTTGTGGTCGATGAGAAAGACTTCGGTTTGACCGAAATTGGCAAAGATCGCGGCGTATTCGCACCCGATGATCCCGGCGCCGACGATCATGAGCCGCTCCGGAAATCGCCGGAGGCCAAGGATGCCGTCCGAATCCAGAATGCGCTCCCCATCGACGGCGATGCCCGGGAACAGGCGGGGCTTGGACCCCGTCGCGATGAGAAAATGGTCGGCTTGGACGGTTTCGGATGCGCCGTCCCCATATGAGATGGTCATGGAATGGCGATCCCGAAATTCGGCCCACCCTCGTTTCAGGGTGACCGAGCCCGGTCCGCTCCAGCGACGGGGAGATAAGCTCTCCAGTTGCGAGAGCATCTGGTATTGTTTCTCCTTGACCGCCTGAAGAACCGTCGATCGCAGGGCATCGTAATCCACAGACAGGCCCGCGGCCCGGTATCCCCGATCCACCTTGGACGCCACCGAATAATCTTTTGCCAGCTCCCACATGGTTTTAGAGGCCAGGGCGCCCCATTTGACGCCGGCGCCGCCGATTTCGTCTCCCTCGACGATGCAGACATGTTTTCCCAGATCCAGCGCTCTCATGGCAGCGGCAAATCCGCCCGGCCCGCAGCCGATGACGCACAAGTCGAATTGCTCCTTCTCCGGCATGATGCTCTTCTCTCCAAAAGAGGTTGACGTTCGATGAAATTCGTCCTCTATGGCATCTTAGGGCAGATCCCCTTTCAGCGTCAACAGGTATCCCGGCGTCCGGCGATTCCACAGCCGGTTGGCGCCTGATCGCCCAGAGGATTGCATCAGCCTGCCGCCCCTGTCCTCCGAAAGCCGGGTCGGCCGAAGTTCCAGGCCGGTTCGCATCGATGTTCCCGCAATGCTGCGATCAGTTCTTCCCGATTCTGAATCGGCCGTTGAAATCGGGTAACGACGCGGCCCAATTCATCCAGCGTGTGGGCGTCGCTGCCGCCGGTTTCACCGACGCCATAACGTTCTCGCAAGGATGCCGCCCGAAGGTTTGCCAGATCCGTGTTCCGGCCGTTGATTCGTTCCGTCAAATTACACCGCCTTTGACGGAATACCGCTTCCGATACGCAACGACCCTTCCGGAAGGGATGGGCCGCAACAGCCGCGCCGCCCCAGCTTTCCACGATCTGCAGCAGGTTCCTGGCCGACAGGCCGGCAGGCAGATCCTGGAAGGGCCCGAAAATCAGGAAATCCCCGGACGGCGTCGCGTATTCCATACCGATGATGACGCAGAGGCCATCGGGTTGAAGTCCTTCTCGGATGACCCTCCCGACCTCCATAGCGCCGTGATCGGTAATGCAAACCCCATCGAGCCCGAAGGATCGAGACCAGGCGAGTATTTCCCTAATATCGAGTTTACTGCAGGGGGAAAGTGTGGTATGAACATGAAGATCAAACTGCATATTGCCATATTGCGCACTGCCGCTTAAAAGTCAAATTGTTGATTCCAATTCATCTTCTTATTCCCGATAGATAATCTCGATGCCTCTGAGAAAAACCTGTAAAAAATGTGTGCTGATCCTCCTGGACGGCTTGGGCGACCGCGCCTATGAATCCCTGGGCGGGCAAACGCCGCTTCAGGCGGCTCGGACGCCGGTGATGGATCAACTGGCCGCCATGGGCGCCAATGGTCTCTACCACGCGGCCCGCCCCGGAATGGCCCTTCCCAGCGAATACGCCCATTTCGCCATGTTCGGATATCGACCAGCCGAATTTCCAGGCCGAGGCGCCCTGGAAGCCCTCGGCGCCGGCATCTCACTCGGACCGGACGATGTGGCCCTGCTGGCCCATTTCGCGGCCATCCATGCGGAGGACGGCCACCTGGTGCTGGATAACGGAGAACTGAAGGGAACCGAAGCCGAGGTAAAAGAACTCATCGCCGCGGCCGGTTCATTTGAACAGGACGGCCTGCGGATCCGGTTTCATCGGACCCAGGGCCTCCACGGCATTCTGGTGCTTCAGGGGGACGTCTCCCCTCGAATAACCGATACGGATCCTGTCCTCCCGGGAAGACCTCTTTCCGGCATAAAGCCATTTGCCGACGCTGCCAATGATCCTGCCGCCATCAACACCGCACGGGCCCTCAAATCCTATCTTCTCTGGGTCCATCGACGCCTGGAGAAACTTCCGCTCAACCGTGCACGCGTCGAGGCCGGAGACCTGCCGATCAACGGCCTGACGACCCAGCGGGCCGGCCGGTTGAAAACCGTCCCTTTCTTCAGAGAGCGTTTCGGTCTTGCCGGCATCAGCGTGGCCTCCGGTCTTGTATACCGGGGGTTGAGCGCCTATATCGGCATGGATTTCCATACCATGGCCGACACCGATGATCCGGCAACCGACATCGCCGACCGGCTCACGGCTGCCCGGGACCTGCTGGGCAAATATGATTTCCTCCATGTCCACACCAAAACCCCGGATCAGGCCGCCCACACCAAAAACCCGACAAACAAAAAGGCCGTTATCGAATCTCTGGACAGGGGAATCGGAATGGCCATCGAACCTTTACTGGAAGACCCTGACGTGATGATCGCCCTGACGTCGGATCACTCCACGCCGAGCAGCGGCCCGCTCATCCACTCCGGGGAGCCGGTGCCGCTGACCTTCTGCGGGCCCGGAATCCGAAGAGACCTGATCGGCCGCTTCGACGAGGTCCACGCCGCCGGCGGCGCTCTGGGATCCATTCGTGGAAAGGAATTCATGCTGCTCGTGCTCAACCATCTGGACAAAGCGAAACTGCACGGGCTGATGGACACCCCGGTAGACCAACATTACTGGCCCGGGGATTACGAATATTTTCGATTGGAAGGGTAGATATGGAAAAATGGTCCCGGCAATCCCGGGGCGATCCGCATGACATCGGGGTCATCCACGGCCGGTTCCAGGTGCTTCACAACGATCATTTAACCTATTTGCTGGCCGGGAAAGCCCAGTGTCGTCACCTGGTCGTGGGCATCACCAACCCCGATCCGCAATTGACACGGGACGAGAATCTCGATCGGTATCGAAGCGCTCCTTCGTCCAATCCCCTGACCTATTACGAGCGGTATCGATCGGTCCGCGCGGCGCTGATTGAGGCGCAGGTCCCCGAAGCAGCATTTTCAATTGTCCCCTTTCCCATCAATTTTCCCGACCTTTATCGCTATTATGTACCCCTCGACGCCCTCTTTTTCCTGACCATTTATGACGACTGGGGGCGCCGGAAGCAACGCTATTTCCGCTCCCTGGGGCTGAAAACCCACATCCTCCGGGAAACGACGCCGGAAAAAAAGGGAATCAGCGCTTCGGATATCCGGAAATCCATGGCGGACGGCGCCGAGTGGGTTCATCACGTTCCGGCGAGCGTGGCAGCGCTCCTCGTCGAATGGGACATTCCCGCCCGAATTAAAGGGCTTGGCTCGGGCTCAAGCGTGTCCGGAGTCGAATGACGCGCCTCCGACATCCAGGAGTCGTCCCATGGTCGGGCTGCTGACCGACAACGGGAACACCCTTCTTTTCCTCCTCTTCGCACTCATATACCTTTACCTTCTTTACCGGATCGAAAAGCGGTTCCACCAGCAGCAGTCATGGACGGACGAGGAATACCTCGCATATCTCGCCCGGGTTTACGGGTGCAGCGAATACGATCTTTTCCATGCCGCCGCACAGGAATGGAACGTTTCCGACGCCGCCGGCATCGACGATGATTTCAAAGCGTATCTGAGGGAAGGAAATATGCCTTATTACGTCAAAGATTTCGTCAGGAAAGCGCGGAAGGAGGCGGGCGAGATTTAAATTCGATCAAATCCCGGAAAATATGGCAGCCGAAACGACGGCGGCCCGGAAGCCGGCTTTCCGGGCCGCCGGTGTTTTATTCGGCTGCATTGCGATCACATCCCCATCTGTTCTTGCCAGAACCCGGCGTATACGCCGTTTTTTTCAAGCAACTCTTCGTGGGTCCCCCGTTCGATGATGCGGCCGTCGCGCAGGACAATGATGAGATCGGCATTGAGCACAATCGGCAGTCGATGAGATGAAACAATGAGGGTTTTCTGTTCGGACAATCGGTCAAATGCCTCCATGACAAGGCTTTCGGACGCCGGATCAAGACCCGACGTGGGCTCGTCCAGGAGGACAATGCCGGCATCTCTGAGAAAGGCCCTGGCAATGAGAATGCGTTTGGCCTGGCCGCCCGACAGTTGCGTATCGCCGGCCTCCAGCACTGTTTCGTAGCCATCCGGCAGTTCCAGAATGAAATCATGCGCATTGGCCTTTTCCGCCGCCTGCCGGATTTCCACCTCTGTCGGCGCTTCTTCCGGCCTTCCCACGGCGATGTTTTCAAACACGGATGTGTGAAAAAGCACCGCCTCCTGGGGAACCATGACCACCTGCTTTTTGATGGATTCCAGCGTGAAGGACCGAAGATCCCGGTCATCGATCTTGAGACTTCCGCCGGCGACATCGAAAAACCGCGGGATCAGATTGAGCAACGTGGACTTCCCGGACCCGGAATCTCCCACCAGGCCGATCTTCTGTCCTTTCTCGATGGAAAAAGAGATGTCCCTGATAATGTCGTTGCCGGGCTCATAGCCAAAAGAGACCTGGTCGAACACGATTTTTTTCTTGAAGGTCGGGAGCGGATCAGCTTCGGGGGTTTCACATACGCCCAAATCACAGGGCGTGATGGCCATGATGGCCTCAATGCGCTCATTGCAGGCCATGGCTTTTGTCATCTTGATAAAATACTTGGTGAACTCGCGAATCGGCTTGTAAAGACTTCTGAGGTAGCTCATGAAGACCAGAAGCGCTCCGGGCGTAATCCGACCCGCCTGGATGCTTTGTACGCCAAACAGCAGCAATACCGCACTTCCCGCCGCCAGCACGACATTGGTCATGGAAGTGTAATACCCCTGCCAGCTTCCCGCCTCAACAGCGGCGTCTCGGCTCCGGCGGCTTTTCTCCTCCATACGTTCAATCTCATCCTCTTCCAGGCCGAGCAGTTTGATCCATTTATGGGTTTTGGCCGCCACCTCGGTCATGGATGTCACTTCCGACTCATGCCGGCGTTTCTGCCGCGTAACGCGCTTGATTCGAATCCCGAAAAAATAGGTTCCCCAGACCAGCACCGGCGCGATCCCAAGGGTAATCAACGCCAACTGCCAATCCACCCAGAACATGATGGCGGTGATGCCGATGAAGGTGGGAAAACTGCGGCACGCCAGAACACTGACGCCTTCCACAAGCTTTTGGGTATCGTCCGTGTCCGTGGTGATTCGTTCGATGACTTCGCCGGGCGCCATCTTGTAAAAATGGGCGATCGGCAGTTCCAACACATGGGCGAAAAGTCGCACCCGTAATTTCTGAACGACTTTTTGGGAGAGTTTGGTCAGCGTGATGTTCTGGATGTAAAGTCCGACGCCGTTCATCAAAGCGACCCCGATCAGGGCGGCGATCATGATGATCAGCAGATTCTCGGAGATCACATCCCAGTAGGGCGACAATAGATTCACATAGGTTTCCGGCGCCGGTTTGTCGAGGATGACATGATCGAAGATGATCTTCAGGGGCCATGGCTGAATCATGGAAACGCCGGCTTGCACCACCAGCGCCACAGAGAGTCCGAACAGCAGCCGCCATTCTTCTCTTAAAATACGGCCCAATTGAGATGGATTTGCGTCCGGCGTCTCGTCATGGGACGCACTTGAATTATCGGTATTGTTCTCGCTTGAAGACGTCATGGTTTCTTTTTAGCCCATCTCGCGTTCCAGTTCAATGCTTGCCCAAGGTAAAGATCGGAAAGCTCACAGCAAAACGACGCAAAAAGCCGGAAGCGTTTCCGATTCCGGCTTCCACAATTCATGTTCAAGCAAGAATGTCAGCCGCTTCAGCTTCCAGCAGTAATTGTTCAATTTCCTGTTTTTGGGACGGCGCCACATCGTGGGGGATATGCTTATGGCTTGGAAAGCTGGATAGTTGAGAAAAATGAGGCGTGTTGTCATACCGGAACCAATGTCATTGACTTAAGGTTTTCCACATAAAAGCTATTATATATACTCTAAATATATGCTATCATACTTCATAGGTTTTAACTCAAATCTTTTTCTACGAAAGGAGAAAAAATGTCAGAAAAAATCCGAAAAAGCTGGGATGGAACCTGCTTTGCGATATTTGTGCCAAACTTATTGAATTCATTCTGAACATCGTAATATCCAGTCAATTTCTCGAAAAACATAGAACCTCCCAAAAAGCTTGCACAAAAAACCGACTCCTTCCTTTCGCAACTCTCATCTACTTTTTAATCAATTTAAACAAAGGCTCCGTTCCGCTTGGAGGCAAAACCATCGATGCAAAGCGATTCCCGACTTTCCCGTTTCTTCTCCCACGACAAGGGAGCGTTCGTCCTGCTGTGGCTGGCGGGGCTTTATCTGCGCATGACCGTTCTGGCCACGCCGCCGCTGACGCCGGCCATCGGCGAAGCCATGGACCTGGGCCAGGCCGCCATGGGCGCGTTGACCACCCTGCCGACCCTGCTGCTGGCGGCCTTCGCCATCCCCGGCGCTTTTATCACGGCCCGGCTCGGCGCCCGCCGCACCGTGGTGTGGGGGCTGATGCTGACCGCCGGCGCGTCGGCCCTCCGGGGCGCGGCGCCGGGATTGACGACGCTGTTCGGCGCCACATTGCTCATGGGCATGGGCATCGCGGGCATGCAGCCGGCTCTGCCCGCCCTGGTGCGCCGCTGGTGTCCCGGCCGGATCGGCTTTGCAACGGCCGTCTACACCAACGGACTTCTGGTGGGCGAGATTCTCAGCTCGGGCCTGACGCTGCCGATGGTCCTTCCGCTGGTGGGCGGGAGCTGGCGCGCGGCCATCGCCGTCTGGTCCCTTCCCGCGGCCCTGGTGGCCCTGGGGTTTTCCTTCCGGCCGACGGTCCATGACGGCGCGGACCGGCCCGTCGGGTTCTGGTGGCCGGACTGGTCCAAAAGCGACGTGTGGATCCTCGGCCTGCTGCTGGGGGGCACGGCGGTCCTCTATTTCGGGACCAACGCCTACCTTCCCAACCTGCTCCACGCCAAGGGACGGCCGGAACTGGTCTCACCCGCCCTTATCTCCCTGAACGCCGTCCAGTTGGCCTCCTCGGCCCTGCTGCTCGTTTTCTCGGACAAGCTGGCCGGAAGGCGATTCCCCCTGACCGCCATGGGACTGTTTGCCGTGGCGGGCATGGCCGGCGCCGTGATGACGGACGGCCTGTGGGTCGTCTTTTTCGCCGGCGTCGTCGGATTCTGCGCCAGTTTCCTGATGATCCTGTTGCTGGCCCTCCCGCCGCTGATCGGCGGCCGGGACCGGACTGCCAGCCTGGCCGCCGGCATGTTCACGGTCAGCTATGTCTGCTCGTTCGTCGTGCCCTTCATCGGCGGGATGGTCTGGGACGCCACCGGCCTGGCCCATGCGGCCTTCATCCCCCTGGGCGGCTTCGCCGCCGTCACGTCGCTTTTGGCGTTGCGGCTTCGGGTGGAACGGGCGGAAATCCAGTAACAACAAGCTGTAACGGCCCAAAAAAAGGGCGGCGTTTCAGATTGCATTGAAACGCCGCCCTCTTGTGTTTGCTAAAAGCCTCCGAGAGCGTTTACAGCCTCCGTGGGTTTGTCGCGGTTTATCGCTTTTTGATCATCCGGCGGAAATAGCCGGATCTGAAGGCGCTCTGCATGTCCGGCTGAACCGACAACGCCAACGCCCATCACGGCGTCCTCGACCCTGGCGCGAACTTCATTAAAAAACCGTTTACCGTGCGGGATTTGGCTGTTAAGGTACGGTGGGTAGTTCATCGATCCATTTACAGGTCGCTCCCCGAACTCTTTCTCCCCACCGGGCAGATAAACTCGCACTTTCTGCAGTATTTGATCGGCCCCGGCTCTTCGGCGCCGGTTTTCCTGCTTTCGGCGGCATCCTTCTCCATTCGGATGTTGCAAAGGTTCCGGTTGTAGGCGCCGTCCCTGGCCGGCAGCTCGACGGCGTCCTGGATGGACGCCAGGGCGGGGGCTTTGCCCTCCATGGCGTTTTCCGGGCACACCCTTCTGCAGAATACCTTGCAGTCCGCGCAGGGGTCGAAGGCCACGGGGCCGGTGGGCGCAATGTCGGCATCGAGAAACAGGGCCCTGAGCCGGACCCTTGGACCATAGTCCGGGGTCACCAGCATGTTGTTTTCCCCGATGCACCCCAATCCGGCCAGCACGGCCGCATCCTTGAGAAACACACCGCCTTTTTCGACATAATAGTGCAGGGTGTGGGTTCCGATATTCAGGTCGGTTTCGATCTGTTGCCGGATCTGTTTCACGAGACCCATCAACCTCCGGTTGCCGGGGGTTCCCTTTCCGTCCCACCAGTCCAGCTCCGGCTGATCTTTAGGGTGCGACAGGGCGATCACCAGCACGGATTTCACCGAATCCGGCCAGTTGAACAATTGGTCATACGGCAGGGTCTCCCCGTCCTTGACGGTTCCGACCCCCGCATAATCTCCCATTTTGGGGTAGATCCAATGCGAGGGGGAGGATTTCAGCGCTGCCATGTCCGCGATGCCGGCAAGGGTCGCCCCTTTTTCAAGGGCGGCGTCGATGATCTGTTTTCCAATGCTCATGTGTTCTGATCTCCGTCTTTAAGTTGAAGGTTTTTAGCGATTCAAGGCGTCATCGTACCAGCTCCGGCGCCGATGCAAAAGGATAAAAAGGCCGAATCGTCGCCATTTCTTGAAAAAACGGGAAACCTTTTGTATGGTGAGACGGAAAAGCTTTATCCGGGATTTAACCGAAAAAAGGACGCCCATGAACCGATTCAAAGACCGTCTGGACACCCTGAAAACCAAACTGACGACTGAAGACGACTTCAGCGTCATATACGATTATTTTTTCACCCACCTGGGAGAGGATATAGCGTTTCTGGATTACGGCAAGCTGGTCAAAAAACCGGTCCTGAAAGCCATCCTCGAAAGATTCGGCGAATATTTGTTCGGCGACGACGTCCAGGTCGCCCATCTCATGATCATCAACACCCGGAAAACCAGATTTTACCACGGCAGTTGCTTTATCAATGGCCGGATGTCCGGCATTTTCTATTTCGAAGACATCGAAATGGGCATGGCGGCCGTATCCATGTCGCCGACGAGCCACCGGGTCGAATATTTCCGGTTTACCAGCACCCACATCCAGGGGGATAAAAACGTCGTGTTGCCCCAGGGCGGCAAAAAGACGATCCACTGATTTCCGGGGCAAGGAAAACCATAATGACCACTGTCTCCACCGACACCCACTCCCAGATGGCCGGGTTCATCTGGTCCATCTGCAACCTGCTGCGCGGGCCGTACAAGCGCAACGAATACCGGAAGGTGATCCTGCCGCTGACGGTGCTGCGCCGCTTCGACTGCGTGCTGGCGCCGACCAAGGAGAAGGTGCTGGCCGCCTGTCCGAAGCTGGACGGCAAGAGCGAGAACATCGTGCGTCCCAAGCTGTGCGGGATCACCAACGCCCAGTTTTACAACACATCGAAGATGGATTTCGCCCGGCTTCTGGATGATCCCAACCAGCTCGCCCCCAACCTCAACAGCTACATCAACGCCTTTTCCAAAAATGTACGGGGGATCATGGAGCGGTTCGACTTCGGCCAGCACATCGGGCGGATGGCGGAAAAGAACCTGCTCTTCGAGGTGGTCAAGGCGTTTTCCCGGGTGGATTTGTCGCCGGCGCGCATCGACAACATGCAGATGGGCTACGTCTTCGAGGAACTCATCCGCATCGGGGCGGAGCAGGCCAACGAGGAGGCCGGGGAGCATTTCACGCCCCGGGAGGTCATCTGGCTCATGGTCAACCTGTTGCTGTCCGACGAGCCGGACCTGGCCAAGAGCCACATCGTCAAGACCGTCTACGACCCGGCCTGCGGGACGGGCGGGATGCTCTCCCTGGCCAAGGATTTCATCCGGCGGTACAACGAAGACGCCCGGCCGATCCTCTTCGGCCAGGACTGGAACGACGAGGCCTTCGCCATCTGCAAGTCGGATATGATGCTCAAGGGCGAAGACGCCGACAACATCAAGTTGGGGGATTCGTTCGCCAGCGACGGGTTTCCCGACATGGTCTTTGACTACATGCTCGCCAATCCGCCCTTTGGGGTGTCGTGGAAGCAGCTTCAGCGGTTTATCGAGGTGGAGCACCGGACGATGGGATACGACGGCCGGTTCGGGGCCGGCCTGCCGAGGGTCAACGACGGCGCGTTGCTGTTTCTCCAGCACATGATCGCC
>JAABTD010000439.1 GCA_011390065.1 Desulfobacteraceae bacterium | reverse complement strand
AGAGATGATGCGGCAATGAGGAGGGAAGATGGAGGAGACGGTCACCAGATTCAGATGAGCGATGCCCGCGTCTTTCAGCGCATATTCAAAAGAAGAAAGCTTTTCCTTGTTCACCCCGGCGCCTTTTACAAAAAACATGTATCTCGGCACATACATGGCTGTTTCCTCGCGTTTTCTGTTCTGATTGAAACGATTGTTCTGGTTGAAATAGAATGATGTCTGTCGCGCCAAAAAACACTAAACATACAAAGTTTAAAACCTTTTTGTCAATAAAAATGCAAAAATGGTTGGCGGCCGCCGGGCATGGCCGCGATTGAGATTTGGGTTGACAAATGAACAAATAAGAGCGGATAATCAAAGGTTAAGGCTGCAAGAGGCTGGATTGCCGCCTGAAACGGATATGGAAACCGGCAACAAAAGGTGAGTTGAATGATTGAAATCAAAGATCTGGAATTTTCAGCCCCTGTAGAAGACGAGGGCGGAAAGATGCGCGCCATCGTCGCGGGAATGGATTTTACCTTTGAAAAGGGAAAATTCTACGGCATTACCGGCCCCAACGGCAGTGGAAAGACCACCCTGGCCAAGTTGATCATGGGCATCAACCCGCCCACCGGCGGGACCATCCGCTTCCAGGGGGAAGACATCACCGGCCTCTCCATTACGGACCGGGCCAACAAAGGCATTGCCTACAGCTTTCAGAATGCGGCCCGGTTCAAGGGGATCACGTTCCGGGATCTGCTGTCCATTGCCGCCGGAACCGACGATGAGGACGAACTGGTGAAGATCATCGGCCGGGTGGGGATCTGTTCCCTGGATTTTCTGGACAAACCCGTAGACGCCAAACTGTCCGGGGGCGAGATCAAGAAGATCGAACTGGCCACCACCATTGCGCGGAACCCGAAGGTGGCCATTTATGACGAGCCCGACACCGGCATCGATTTATGGACCATCGGGCCCATGGTCGATCTGCTCAAGAAAGAACAAACGGAATACGAAACCACCACCCTGGTGGTCAGCCACAACCGGGCGTTTCTGGAGGCGGCCGACGCCATTTTGCTGATCAAGGACGGACGAATCGCCTACAGCGGCGATTTTGAAGGAGCGGTTCCCATTTTAACGGACCTGAGCGTGTGCGGATTCTCCGACACCTGTGAGGAAACGAACGATGCTAGATGCTATCGATAGGCAATTGTTGAAAGAGGTCGCGGATCTGGAAGGCATTCCCAAGGGCGCCTACAACATCCGGAAAAACGGCGAACTTCTGGGCCGGGAGGTGTCCGCCAATATCGAGATCGAATCCAACGAAGCGGGCAACGGCATCGTGATCCGGATAGAGCCGGGAACGGTTGGCGAATCGGTCCACATCCCGGTCATCCTGAGCCAGGCCGGTCTCCACGACGTGGTGTTCAACACCTTCATCATCGGTGAAGATTCCGATGTGACCATCGTGGCCGGATGCGGCATTCACTGCGGTTCTTCCGAATCCGAAGGGCACGAGGGCATCCACGAATTCCGGGTGGGAAAAAACGCCTCGGTCAAATATGTGGAAAAGCATGTGGCCATCGGCGAGGGAAAGGGCAAGCGAATCCTCAACCCGACGACCAAGGTCTATCTTGAAGCGGGCGCCCACGCTGAAATGGAACTCAGCCAGTTGGGGGGCGTGGACGAAGCCAACCGGGTCAACGAAGCGGAAATCGGCCCCGGCGCTTCGCTGCTCATCACCGAGCGGGTCATGACCGATGGAGACCAGACGGCGGTCTCCAAAAACGAACTCATTCTTGCGGGCGAGGACAGCAAGGCCAACATGGTCTCCCGGTCGGTGATCAAAGGGGCCTCCCGTCAGGATTTTTACGTCAACCTGGAGGCCCGGGCCAAATGTTTCGGCCATATCGAATGCGACGCCATCATCATGGACAACGGCGTCAATGAGACGGTTCCGGCCCTCAAGGCGCTCCATCCGGATGCGGAGCTGACCCACGAAGCCTCCATCGGCAAAATCGCCAACGACCAGCTCATGAAGCTGATGAGCCTGGGCCTGACCTATGACGCGGCGGTCAACCGGATCATTCAGGGGTTTTTGAAATAGCGGCGAAAGGCGGCGGAAACAACAGTGGATCTGAACGAATACTGCCCCCGGAAGGTGGTCGCCGCGGAGGAGGCGATTTCCAAAATCAAGCGGGGGAGCCGGGTCTTTATCGGCACCGGTTGCGGGGAGCCCCAGCATCTGATCCGGACCATGGTCAAGGACATGGCGATGCAGGATATCATGATCTATCAGATGCTCTCCTCCACCCTGGCTGATTATGTGGATGATCCGGCCTTTCTGAAGCGGT
>JAABTD010000438.1 GCA_011390065.1 Desulfobacteraceae bacterium | reverse complement strand
TGAGGCGATCGGAGAGGCCGGGATCGACCGCGTGTCCCATTTCCAGGACCTGTTGGTCGGTTTCCATGTATTTGACCGCGGTCCAGCGGGCCGGATAGGTGTCGGTCAGAAATCCGGCCGCGGCGATTTCGGCTTCCATCTCGACAAGGGCGACTTCCAGGTCCTCGCCGTAGGAGATCCGTATCGGTTCGGCCCGCCCGGTTCTTTCAGCCAGCCCGGCGGCCGCGGCCATGAGGTCCGCCTTTCCCTTGCCGGAGCGCGCCACGGTGGCGACCACCGGCGCTACGAGGAGGTCTGAAAGCCTTCGGGCGTCGATGGCCAGCCCCCGCTTTTCCGCCACATCCACCATGTTGAGGGCGATGCAGACCGGCAGGCCGAGTTCCATGATCTGGAGGGTGAGATAAAGGTTCCGCTCCAGGTTGGCGGCATCCACGATGTTGACCACGGTCGCGGTCTTTCCGTTGACCAGAAAGTCCCGGGCCACGATTTCCTCCTGGGAATAGGCCGTCAGAGAATAGGTGCCGGGAAGATCGACGATATGAAACGAATGGCCGTTGAAAGCGTGAACGCCTTCCCGCCGCTCCACCGTGATGCCGGGATAATTGCCCACATGCTGGCGCGCGCCGGTCAGTTCGTTGAACAGCGTGGTCTTTCCGGAATTGGGGTTGCCCGCCAGGGCCAGGGTCGCTTCCATGTTACGCCACCTCCACTTCGATGAAATCCGCCTCCCGGTTCCGGAGGGTTAAAGTGAATCCCCGGGTCCGAAGGGCCACGGGGTCGTAGAGGGGCGCCCGCCCCTGAATCTTGACGGGGGTTCCGGGGGCCAGGCCCATGTCCCGGATCCGCCGGCCCAGTTCGCCGCCCGCTTTCACGGCGACGATGGTCCCGCTCTGATGGTCTTTCATCTGTCTCATGTTGATGCACGGCATCGGTTTCTTCCTCCTTGCGACAAGGTGTTTGCGTTGCTTGTGAGTGTTTGGTATACCAAACTTTATGTGAAGTCAACAAAAAAGTGTGGCCTTTAAGTTTTTTATTGGTTTGACAGGAAATGTCTGGATTGATATTGCAATGTCGGGGACTATCCCGGCAACGGCGAATGGGAAGGGGGTGCGTCATGGGCGCAAAGGAAACGGCGCTGTCCGAAAGCCAGGAGGACTATCTGGAGACGATCCTGGCCCTGGAAAAGGAGAACAAGGTCGCGAGGGTGAAAGACATCGCCGAGCGGCTGGGGGTGCTGCGGGGGTCGGTCTCCGGGGCGCTGAAAAATCTGGGGGAGAAAGGGCTCATCCATTACGAGCCCTACAGCTTCATCACCCTGACGCCCACCGGCAAGCGTCTGGCCGGCGAAATCGCCCGCCGCCACGCGGTGATCCGGGATTTCCTGGAAGGGGTGCTCCTCCTGAACCCGGAACAGGCCGAAACCAATGCCTGCCGCATGGAACACGCCATGGACAAAGCGGTGGTGGACCGGCTGGTCCAGTTCATCGACTACATCCACGACTGCCCGAGAACCGGCCCGGACTGGATCGAGGCGTTCGTCAATTACTATTCAAAGGAAAAGCCGGACCCGGAGCAGTGCCGGGAATGTTTGGCGGAGTGCGTGGCGCGGCATGGGGCGGCGGAATCATCTCAGCCCTGAAAGGGCGCGACATACCAGACCAGGGCATCGCCCTGGGAACCGTGGAATTATGCAATGAGCCCTGTAAGGGCAACCCTCCAGGCGCCGGCCGGGAATGAATCCCCGGCCTACCAGCTAAACCGCCCTGAAGGGCGCTTAAATGGCCGAAATGATGATCGAGGTTGCGGGAGGAGATGATTATTGTTTCGGCCAATGTGTATATCAGAGCAGTTGCAGCCGGCTTCAGCCGGGTTTGGCTTGTAGCCGGGGGATTCATTCCCCGGCGGCATCGGGGTTTTGTCGCTTGTGAAAACGGGCGGGTTGTGGCATTAAAGACGGCATGATCTCGGGCTGATATTTTCAATGCGCACCATTTGTTCCGGAGGCTTCCATGGAACCCTTTACAATGGCGTTCGTATCCGGCGCCGCCGCCACCCTCGCCGCCAACCTGATCTCCAGCGCAGTCAAACGGGTTCGGACCGCCCTTTCCGGTTCTGAGAAGGAACAAGCCCTACAGCGGTGTGTCGAAAAAGCGATTGTGGAGTTTCTGGCTATGGCCACAAAAGATTCTCCGCAGAAAGCCGACGCCGTTGAAGATATTTTGGCGAGCTTTTTCGGGCATCGTGATACCGCCATTGCTTTGGCGCCCATGCTGCGGGAGCAGGAAGTGGATATCGAGGATCTGGCCGGAACGCTGATGGATGATGCGCATAGA
>JAABTD010000236.1 GCA_011390065.1 Desulfobacteraceae bacterium | reverse complement strand
AACCCTTGTGGGGATTCCCTTGATGCTGTTGAGTCGATCCAATATGAAGCTGGCGGTCCCCTACGGACCCTTTCTGGCGGCCGGGGGCGTGGTCTACCTCTTTTTTGGCCCGGAACTGATCCGTTGGTATTTCAACATGCTGGGCTGAAAACGAATCGATAGCGGCCAACGACTATGTGGCCGAGCGCTCGGGGAGCATCCAGAGCCCGATGATAAAAAGGACGGCTGTGCCGACCAGAACCGCCGCCAGGATGGGACGGGCCGCAAACCAGACCGATGCAATGGCGGCGAAAGAAAGCGCCGACGCCATCAGAAAGCCCAGAAGCCATGGACCGGCCCGGTCGGCGACGCCCTTCAGAAACGGGCCGCCCGCTTCCGCTTTGCGCAGAATGGGAACCAGCATCAGCGCCAACCCGAAAAACATCAACCCGAATCCGCCCAAGCGCAGTCCCCAGGTCAAAAGCGCCCTCCGGTGCCGGGCCTGGGGAAACATGCCGTTGGCGCTGTGGGCGCCGACGCGCAGCAATGAGATCACGCCCCTGTCAGTGGGATAAGGGAGCAGCAGGTTGCCCGCCTGCCGGCCCACCACGCTCAAGGTCAACGGCCCAGCCGACTGGAAGTTGATCTTCATGTCCCCGATTTCAGGGGCCTTGGGGTTGCTCCCGATGAAAAAGCCATGGGGTTCCCGATGGGCGTTCCATCGAAGGTCCAGGGGCAGCCGGGACGCCGCGTCGCGATCGAGTTGCATCGGTTGGTACCGATCGATCTGTTCGATGAAAGGTCGGGAAAGGGTGAAAACCCCCAATGTCACGGTTTTTGCAGTGAATTCCCGGGTCGCATACGGCGGCGCCGATGGATTCGCATGCTCGGCCGCGGCCCGGAATTCCGAAGAGGGGATCATCGCGTCGGACCATGTCTTTTCGTAAATCACCGCCGTTTCCTTCTCCCCTTCGGCCCCATTCTCGTCGGCGACGGGAACGCGCCGTTCACGCCATTGGTAAACCTGCACCCTCCGCCGCAGCTTGACGGCATTGGCGGACACCCCGAACACCGGGTCCCTCAACCGCTCACCGGTGATGGCCAGTCCGCTCACATGGACCAGTTTCCCGTCCATTTCCGGGTCAATGCGATCCATCCGGACAGAATGAACTTCCGGCATCCCTTTCTCCAGGCTCCGATACTGGTCGAGGGTTTTGCTTTCGTTCCAGAACAGGAGAGGAAACGCCGCGAGAAACAACGCCAGTCCCGGCAAAATCCAGCAGTAAATCCTGTTCGGCCCGTCTGTCTGCGGCAATTCGAGGGAATCCGTATCCGAAATGTCCGACATCTGCCTGCACCCCCGTTTCTCAGGTCTATGATATCACATGGCCGGCCCCTGCCCATCCGTCCGGCCCATGGATGCGATCCGATGCGATCCAAACAAGCAGGCATCATACAGGAAATCCGATTCAGAGACAATGGCCATATTTTTTCCAAACGGCCCGAATGTCTGGAACGAGAAGCTCAGAAATTGACATTTCCGGCGGGACGATTACGTTTTCACTGAATCATGCTTTCGAACCATCCAACCTTGCAAGGAGGCCCCATGGAAAATGCAAAACATGAAAATCTGAAGGACTACTTTGAAAATGCGAAGGGCGTCTGCGTGCTGGCCACGGCGGACAAAGAGGGCAAGGTGAACGCCGCCATCTATGCCCGTCCCCATTTTATGGAAGACGGGACCGTGGCCGTGATCATGAACGACCGGTTGACCCATGCCAACATCCGTTCCAACCCCCATGCAGCCTTTCTTTTCATGGAAGAGGGCAAGGGTTATAAAGGGAAGCGGCTCTATATGACCATGGTTCGGGAGGAAGAAGAGAGCGAACTGCTCTACGAACTGAAACGCCGGCAATACCCGTCCAAGACCGACGCCGCCAAGGGTCCGAAATTTCTGGTCTTCTTCACTATTGACAAGGTTCTGCCCCTCATCGGGCCCGGCGAAGACGGTTAGGCCGCACCGTCAACCGGCGGGGCGGGTGCGTCGGTAATGCCGGAGGGAATCGGCGGAGTAGATGGCCAGGGCGATCCAGATGAGGGCGAACGCCATGGCCTTGGTCCCGGAAAACGGCTCGCCGAAGACGAACACCGCCAGGAGGAAATTGCAGGTCGGGGCCAGGTACTGAAGAAAACCGACGGTGCTCAAATGGATGCGGCGCGCGCCCATGGTGAACAGCAGCAGGGGCAACCCCGTTACCGTGGCCGCGCCCATCAGGAGAATCGAGACGTCGGCGCCGGCGTGAAGGAAGGCTCCCCGTCCCGCGGTTTCAAGATAAATCAAATAGACCGTCGCGGGGGCCGACAGCAGCAACGTCTCCACCGAGAGCCCCACCAGGGCGCCCACCGCCACCATCTTCCGAATGAGCCCGTAAAAGCCGAAGGTGAATGCGAGAATGAGCGCCATCCAGGGGATGCGCCCATATCCGACGGTCAGGTAGAGCACGGCGATGGTCGCCAGTCCCACGGCGACGCCCTGGAGGGGCCGCAACCGCTCCTTGAGAATGAGCGTGCCCAGCAACACGTTGACCAGGGGGTTGATGTAATATCCGAGGCTGGCCTGCAACACCTGATCGTGATTGATGGCGTAGATGAAGGTGAACCAGTTGCAAGCCACGATAATGGTGGAAGCCAGCAGACCGTACATCCGCCGCGGGGTTTTCAGCGTTGAAACGAATTCCGGCCAGCGGCCCCGGAGCGCCAGGAGGGGCAGGAGGAAGAGAAAGGACCAGATCATCCGGTGCATGAGAATTTCGAAGGCGGGCACGCTTTTAAGCAGCTTCCAGTAGACCGGGCTCAATCCCCAGATGAGAAAAGACAGCAACGCGAATGCAACGCCGGCCGCCGCGCCGGCGGCGGCTTTTTGTTCTTCTATCGCCATGTATCGGCTCCAGTTCCATCATGTCCACGGTTTTGAAAAACGGATGACCCTATCCTGAAACCACTGCCAATGTCAAAGGAATCCCCTTACCCATGCCGTCAACGTTGGCCGGAGCTTCGTCTCCCGAACCACGCTCTTTCTCCCGGAGACCGGCGATACAGTGGTCCTCCGCGTCATGCTCATGAACCCCTTCACCACTATCGATACCCTGAGGGAAATCCTCGACGAGCAGGAGGCCATCTGCCGCCGGGAGATGGACGGCCGGCCTTGACAATCGCCATTTTGCGCCCATTTTATTGATGAAAATTGAACGCATATCCCATTATCGAATGGTTCCATTAACAGATGAAAGACTTTTTTCGACAAAGGAGCAACCAGCCTATGACTGCCCGGAAAGAAACCCATGAGTTTAAAACCGAGGTCAAGCAGATCCTCAATCTCATCATCAATTCTCTTTATTCCAATCGGGAAATTTTTCTGAGGGAACTGATCTCCAACGGATCGGACGCCATCGACCGCCTCCGGTTCAAGTCCCAGACGGAACCGGATATTCTCGGCGACGACGCCGACCTCCGGATCCGCCTTATCCCCAACAAGGAAAACCGCACCCTGGAAGTGTCCGACAACGGCATCGGCATGACCTACGCCGAGGTCATGGAGAACATCGGCACCATCGCCAGGAGCGGCACCGCCTCTTTCCTGGCCGCCCTGGAAGCCTCCCAGGACGCCGACGTCCTCTCTCCGGAACTGATCGGCCAGTTCGGCGTCGGGTTCTACAGCGCCTTTATCGTTTCCGACAAGGTGACGGTGCTCACCCGGGCCGCCGGCGAGGACAAGGGCGTGAAGTGGGAGTCCGAAGGCGACGGCGCTTATACCATCGAGGAGATCGACCGGCCCTTCCGGGGCACCTCGGTCATCCTGAAGCTTAAGGAACACGAAGAAGGCGAGTCCGATTTCACCGACCAGTGGACCCTCCAGTCCATCATCAAAAAGCACTCCGACTTCGTCCGTTACCCCATCGTCATGGACATGGAAAAGCAGGAGCCCATTCCCGAAGAAGAGAGGATTAAAGACAAGGACGGCAAGCCGGTGGGCGAAGCCATGCGCACGGTGGTCAAGGAGGAGACCCTCAACTCCATGAAGGCCATCTGGGCGCGGAACAAGAGTGAGGTCACGGACGAGGAATACAAGGAGTTTTACAAGCACCTCAGCCACGACTGGAACGACCCGCTGACCCACCTCCACCTGAAGCTGGAGGGCGTCACGGAATACAGCGCCCTGCTCTACATTCCCGGCAACGCGCCCTTCGACCTGTTCGACCGGGAGCGGAAACACGGCATCCGGCTGTTCTGCAAACGGGTGTTCATCATGGACGACTGCAAGGAACTGATGCCGGAATACCTGCGCTTCATCAAGGGCGTGGTGGATGCGCCGGATCTCAATCTCAACGTCAGCCGGGAGATTCTCCAGCAGGACCGGCTGGTCCGAAACATCCGGAAGAATCTGGTCAAGAAGGTGCTGGAGCTGATCAAGAACCTGGAGGAGAAGGATTTCGAGACCTTTCACGAGGAGTTCGGTCAGGTCCTCAAAGAGGGCGTCCACACCGACTGGGACAACAAGGACAAAATCGCCGAACTGATCCGGTTCAAGACCACCAAATCCGAGGGCAAACTGATCTCCCTGAAACAGTACGTGGAGAATATGCAGCCGGACCAGAAGGAGATCTACTACATCACCGGCGAAAACCTCACCACCATCGCCAACAGCCCGCTGCTGGAGCGGCTCAAGGAGAAGGACTACGAAGTCCTGCTCATGACCGACCCGGTGGACGAGTTCGTGGTGACGTCGCTGACCGAATATGAGGGCAAGCCGTTGAAAAGCGCGGAAAAGGGCGAACTGGACATCGAGGAGGAGAAGGAAGAAAAGGAGAAGAAGGACGCCTACACCGCCCTGTTCGGCTTCATCAAAACCAAACTCCAGGACAAGGTCAAGGACGTCAAGCCCTCCTCCCGGCTCAAGGACTCCATCGCCTGCCTTTCAGGCGATGCCTATGACATGAGCGCCTACATGGAAAAACTGCTCAAGGCCTCCGGCGCCCAGGCCCCCGAGAACAAACGGGTATTGGAGATCAACACCGGCCATCCGGTGGTGGACAAGATCAAAACCAGGTTCGAAGCGAACCGGGACGACCCGTCATTGTCGGATTACAGCGAATTGTTGTTCGACATGGCCGTGATCAGCGAAGGCGGGAAAGTGGAGAACCCGTCGAAGTTCAATAAGATGATCGGGGAGTTGATGACGAGCGCGTTATAGGATTTTGCGACCCCCCCTCCCCTGTCCCTTTTGGGACGGGGAGGGGTTTTTTCGCAATGCGTCTTCATGGGATGGGCTTCGCTGTCCCATGCGCCTCCAAAAACCCCCTCACCGTCTCCTCATACCCCGCCTGAGCCGAAGCGTTGCTGTGCCCCGCTCCCTTCGCCACCCATAACCGAGCCCGCCCCTCGGGAAAGCTCCGGGCCAGTTTTTCCGCATAAGATACGGGGAATGTGGGGTCGAGTTCGCCGTGGATCAGAAGCACCGGCACATCCAGGTTCCGGGCGAGGGCGGCGGGACTGGTCTCTTCCAGTTCTTTTCCGTAGAGCACCTTTTCCATCCAGAAGACGATGGCCGGGCCGAACACCTTCCCGAAAAAGCGGTTGAAGGAGCAGTAGAGGCTCAGCAAAGCCGCTTTGGCGTCGGCGTAGCTTCCCTCCAGAAAGAGAAGCCGGATCATATGCGGCATCTTCGCCGCCGCGATCATGGCCCCGGCCGATCCGGCGGAGTGGCCGTAGAGCAACACCGGTTCGCCCACCCATTTCAGCACCGTCTCGATGTCTTCGCCGAATTTGAACGCGTTCATCATCCGGCGCCGGGAGGACCCGCCATGGTCCCGGGCGCTGTGGATGACCGTGGTGTATCCCCACGCGCCGAACATCCTGGCCCGATTGACCATCCGGTCGCGGTTTCGGCTCCAGCCGTGGGCCAGCACCACGATGCCCTTGGAGGGCGCGTCCGGTTCGATGCGCCAGACCTCCAGAAAACCGCCGTCCACCGCCGGAATGATGGCGTCAATCACCGAGCCCCAGTCGGGGGATTCCTTTACCGGCCGCCGGGGTTGGGCGTGGACCAGGTAAGTAAAAAGTATAGAGAGGACCCCGTAAACCAGCGCCGCGAATAGAATGATGTTCATGGCCGGTTACGCCGCTCCTTCCCGTTCCGCGGTCAGGCAAGGGACGCCTTTTCCCGCGTGGGCCGGTTTAAGGCAGAGATTGGCCGGGGTCATGCCGTTGATGTCGCTCGTTTGGAACAGGATGCTCATGCCTGATTGCGCTCCTTTCTTTATGGATCGAAAACAAATCTCTCCCCAATGCCGCCATCCCGAACATACCACGCGGTGTTTTCGCGTCAATCCGCAATTGTTCCGCCTTCTTCAAAAAGATAACCCTTTGCCCCCTGAATTCAGAGGGCAAAGGGTCAAATGAGGAGGGAAGAATTGTGGGGAGAAGGCGCAGAGGGCGTCCCGCCAGGGGCCGTGCGCCGGTGGGAACCGGTTATATCCTATAACTGTCGCATAAACGCTGTCAGGGCCTGCTTTTCCTTCTTCTCCAGATCCAGTTCCAGGACCAGGTTGAAAAATTCGACCGTATCTTCCAGGGTGAGGCAGCGGCAGAAGCCCGTCGGGAAACAGTTCTTTTTCCTTGATCTCCCCTGGATCCATCTCGGCCAGTTTCTCCCAGGTCATGTTCTTCGGCAACTTGACCCGGACGCCTTCCTGGACCGGCTTCCGGCCGGCGGCCATCAGGCGCGTCCTTTTCCCTATGGTTTTTTCGTTAACATGTTTCATGGCGGCCGCACCCTGAAAGGTCCGGCGTTCATGTGCCATGGATGTACTTTACGCCGGAACCGCCGACGCAGTAAATAATGTCAACGGTGTATTTCTTTCCTCGGAACCTGTTAGAGCGTTCTGCTCCATCTCCCTTTTGTTCCGCCGACCTTCGGTGTTGACCCCAGTCGCGCCGCCATCGGGCATTCAGGCATTTAAGAAAATTTGCCGAGGCTGGGGTTTTTGGATACACTGATGCCATGCAATGCGATCCCTTAAACCGAAACCCCTTTTCTTCATAGTGAAAGGCGCCGTCATGACTCAGACCCATCATCATACACTCGGCATCGATATCGGTTCCGTTTCCGTCGGTCTGGCGGAACTCGACCCGGAAGGACGAATTCTTCGGACCGCCTATCGATCTCACCAGGGAAATGTCCGAAACGGCATTCTGTCCGCCCTGGCGGATTTTCACTGGCCCTGGACCGGTAAAGTCGCCGTCTCCGCCTCCACGCCCGACGGAATCGCCTTCGACCGGTCCTACGACAACCGGGTGGCGATAATGGCCGCGGCCCGCCGCCTGCACGGGGAAGTGGGAACCCTTCTTCTGGTGGGCGGGGAAACATTCGGCGCCGTCTTTTTCGATGCAGCCGGCAATTATTTGAATTACCGCGCCAACACATCCTGCGCAGCCGGCACCGGGGCCTTCCTCGATCAGCAGGCTGGCCGGCTCAACCTGCCGGGCATCGAAGCGCTGGCCGAGGTGGCGTCGCAAAACAACAGGGATCTCCCCAAGATCGCCACCCGGTGCGCCGTCTTTGCCAAAACGGACCTGATCCACGCCCAGCAGGAAGGATATGCGCTGGGCCAGATCTGCGACGGTCTGTGCCACGGGCTGGCCCGCAACATCGTCAACACCCTGTTTTCAATCGATCCCCCGCTGGAACCGATCCTGTTCGTGGGCGGGGTCTCCCAAAACCCAGCGGTGAAAGATCATCTCCGGTCCCTGACCGGAAAACAGGTGATCGTTGACCGCTATGGCCCCCTTTACGGCGCTATCGGCGCCGCTCTTCTCCTGACCGAAGAGCGGGATGCGCCCCC
>JAABTD010000437.1 GCA_011390065.1 Desulfobacteraceae bacterium | reverse complement strand
GACCGCGCCGGGGACGCCGGCCAGGGTCGGGTCATCCTAATCTCCGACGGCCTGGCCAACCGCGGCGTCACCGACGCGGCGGCCCTGGGCAACATGGCCTCCCTGGCCCTGGAGCGGGGGTTCGCCATCTCGACCGTAGGCGTGGGGCAGGATTTCAACGAAAGCCTCATGACCGCCATCGCGGACCGGGGCGCCGGCGCCTACCATTATCTTTCGGAGCCCAGCGCCTTCGCCGCCGTTTTTCAGAAAGAATTCCAGCACACCCGGTCCGTTGTCGCCGGCGGCCTGACCGTGCGCGTGCCGCTCGGAAACGGCGTCGCGCTGACGTCGGCCTCCGGATATCCGGTCTTCAACAAAGGCGGATACGCCGTGTTCCATCCGGGAGATCTGCGCTCCGGCCAGACCCGCAAATTCTTCCTGACCCTGAATGTCCCCACGGACACGGAAACCGATGTGAAAATCGCCGGCATCGACGTGACCTATCGCCACGCCAGCGCATCCCACCGGGTCGGCCTGTCCGATCCCTTCCTGGTCAGTTGCGTGAAGGACCGGACCGCGGTCTTTTCCTCCATCGACCGGGGCGTCTGGGAGAAAAAGGTCATCCGGGAGGATTTCAACCGCCTCAAGGAGGAAGTGGCGGGATTCATCAAGGCCGGCAAGTCGGACGACGCCATGCAGCGCATCCGGACCTATACGGAAACCCAGCAGTCCCTGAACGACGTGGTCCAGTCCGAGGAAGTGGCCGAAAACCTGGACCGGGATGTCAAAGAACTGGAGGCGACGGTGAAGGACACCTTTTCCGGCGCCCCTTCGGCGGTGATGCAAAAACAAAAATCCAACGCCAAGGCGCTTCAGTATGAAGGGTACCGCGAACGGCGGATGAAATAGAAAGGAAAATTCCATGAGATGGAATCCGCTCTGACCGCCCGGCGGACCGTCCTGGACCGGAAAATCGAAACCAGGGACGCGGCCCGGAGCGACCTCAAAACGCGCCGTGAAGAGATCGCCGCCCTGGCGGCCGACATCGACATGGCCATCGCCAAGGATCGGGACGATATCGCGCGATTCCTGATCAAAAAGGAGAAGCCGCTCTCCCGCCATTGCGCGGAGCTGGCGCGGCACGTTGAATCCTTGGATCGGGAGAAAGACGCGGCGACCGTCACCGACGAGGAGGTGGAACTGGAATTGCTGCGCCGCAAGGAGGGCGGGAAGGAAGGTGCGGTCCCGATGGGTTTGAAGACGCCAGGCGGCGCGCGGAGGCGATTTTGTCGGGGAGGTTGTGATGAGGTTGTGATATAGTGAAACGTTGTCTTGAACCGCAGATTCGCATGATTTCACAGAAAGTTGACGAAATGCCGCGTTGGCGAGCTACCGATTCCAAAGCAGTTGTTCCGCACTGCAGCCCGGCGCTATCAGCGCAATCTGCTCAATCTGCGGCAATCTGCGGTTCAGACAATTGAAAAAAGATCCAACCCCTTTCCTGCAAAGTTTTCAAGTCCCACCTTTCCTCCACCTCTGGACCGACCGCTTCTTCGAACCCGCCGACATCGACATCGGTCAGGCTTTCGCCGAATCACCGGGTAACGCGGCGAGCCGTTTTTCCGCGACAGCTCTCGACCGCGCATTCCGCCGGGGTATCCTCCGCAAGACGGCGGACGGCGGGTTCGAACTGGCCGATTTCCATTCGCGATTTGAGATATGGGCGCTTTTCGAGGGATGGAAGGACGTGCCGGAGAGCGTCAAGAAAAAGTTGAACGCGTGGGAGCTGGACAGCTACATCGACCATATCGCCGGCCGGATCGAGCGGCTAAAATCCGGCGAGCGACGAGCGCCCGGTGAAATCTACCCCACCTGTTTGCTGTTGCCCGAAGCCGAACTCGTAATCGACCGGGCCCCGGCGATCTTCCTGTGGCCGTGCAACTGCCGGGCCATGGGACGGGGGTGCAAGGGCGATCTGTACACCTGCCTCCGGTTCGACAACTCACGGGACATCGGATGGGAAATTTCCAGGGAACGGGCCATGGACATCGTTCGCGAGGCCAACCGCCGGGGGCTCATGCAGAGCGGCGAGATCGGCGTCGCGCCGGACGGGCGGCTGTTGGGCGCCATCTGCAATTGCTGCGCGGACTGTTGTTATCCCCACCGGGCGGCCCGCCGCCTGAAAGCGGAAAAATTTTGGCCGGAGACGCGGTATATCGCCCGGCACCTGCCCGATCAGTGCAATGCTTGCGGCCGATGTGTCCGGCGGTGCCCTTTTGAAGCTTTCGAACAGGTGAAAACGGGGAAATCTGATAAAGGCCGGAAGGATCGGCGAATTCGCTTTCAGCCGGATCGCTGCAGGGGG
>JAABTD010000436.1 GCA_011390065.1 Desulfobacteraceae bacterium | reverse complement strand
CGCCGCGTGATAGGAATGGACGAAATAGAATTTCTCGTCGCCCCGGAGGCCGTTGAAAATGGGCGACGGCTTCAGGACGGTGATGCCGTTCCAGCCGATATGGGGCACCGCCAGATCGGTTGTGAATCGTTTCACCATCCCGGGGATCAGCCCCAGCCCGGCTTCTCCGGGGGCCTCCTCGCTGCCCTCCAGGAGGGCATGGAGCCCCAGGCAGATGCCCAGGAAGGGTCGGTTTTCCCGAAGATACGTTTTTAGCGGATCGACAAACCCCTTTGCCTTCAGGATGGTCATCATGCTCCCGAAGGCCCCGACGCCGGGGAACACCAGCTTGTCGGCCGATAAAATATCCGCTCCGGTCCGAACGGTTTGAACCGTCTCTCCCAATTTTTCTATGGCGTTGACGACGCTGCGGACATTGCCGGCGCCGTAGTCGAGCAGTGTGATCATCGCGTTCCTCTGTCCTCCGAACCGCCCATGGCGGTTAACTGTTAATTCGCATTTTCATTATACCGCATCACGCCGTCGATTCATATACCACCCGCTCTTTTTACACAAGCCGTCTCTGGAGACGGGTCGCGCCCTCGTCCTCAAGTCCTCCGGGCCGGGCCTGAAAATGACCCGACAGGCGGAGGGGATCTCAATTTTCCGGAAAATCGGGTTGAAGGGCCTTGGGAAGGGGGTTCAGGGGGCCTTCCGTAAAACCGTGTTCACGGCTGTAGGCGTTGATGTGCGCGATCCGCGCCCGGTTCCGCGGGTGGGTCGAAAAATAATGGCCCACCCCGCCGGTCCCGTCTTCCGCCTCCATGGCCCTGAAAAAAACCTCGGCCCCGCCCACATGGCCGAACCGGCAGTTGAGGGCCTCCAGTCCGTATTCGTCCGCCCAGGTCTCCTGTTTCCGCGAAAACCCCATTTCAGCGATGTTGAGCCACCCGGCGAGGAGGTTGCCGACCCGGCTGTCGCCGCCGAACAGGACCGCCGACAGGCTCATGAGCACCAGGGAGCGGCCGAGGGAGCGAAGGTGGTCCCGGTGCTTGAAATGGCCCGACTCGTGGGCGAGCACGAAGGCCGCTTCGTTCAGGGAATTCAATCTTCCGAGCAGTCCCGAAAAGACGACGATATGCCCCCCCGGCAGGGCCACGGCGTTGACCGCGTCGCTGCGAACGAAATGGACCTTCGGCTGATACGCCAGGTGGATGCAGTCTTCCTGAAGTTCGTTCAAGATGGTCTGGAGGACCCGTTCCTCAACGCCGGTTGCGCCGGTTCGCTCCATCGACCCCAGGAGATAGGCGCCGATTTTCCGCTCCAGACCGGTGGAAATGTGGGGGACGATCAGATCGACGGCCGCCCCCAGCAAGATGTAAGCGACCACCAGGATGACGACGGTCCCGCCGAAGAGCAGGGCGAACTCCCGCAGCGGCCCGCCGGGGGTGACGTTGGCGGTCTCGTCCGGCAGACGGGGCGTGTACTTCACGGGCCTATCGGTCCGCCAGGGTCAGGGCCGTGCCGTAGGCCAGGACCTCCACCGATCCCACGCTCTTTTTGTTGGCGCTGCCGCCGATGACGGCCGTCTCCACGCGGACGTTCACGATGACCGTGGCCCCGGGCGCCATCTCCTTCATTCGCAGGACCGCCTCCCGCCGGGCCCGGTCGATGAGGGTTTCGTAAGACCGCACCGCGCCGCCAAACAGGTTCCGAAGCCCGGCCATGATCCGCTTGAAATAATCGACGGAGATTACGGCGGACCCATGCACCAGCACCGCATCCAGAATCTCGGCGTCCCCCGCGACCCGTTCCTTGAGGGTCACCGCCGGCAAATAGAGAAACCGGCGCTCCCGCTCCCGGAGGGACCGGTAATGGCGTTTTTCGGCGATGGCCCCGAAGACGTATCCGATGAACAGCAGCAGCCCGAACCCGATCAACCCTTCCATGGCGGTCTCTCCTTTCGCGGTCCCGGCGTTATTCGACCCGAACCGCGGTGCCATAAACATAGAGTTCGGCGGCGCCCTGGGCCACCGCCGAGGTGGAGAACCGGACATTGACCACGGCGTTTGCCCCCAGCTTCCGGGCCTCTTCCTTCATTCGGTCCACGGCTTGTTTCCGGGAGTCCTGGAGCAGTTCCGTGTACCCCTTCAACTCGCCGCCCACCAGGTTTTTCAACCCGGCCATGATATCCCGGCCCAGATGTTTGGCCCGGATGGTGGAGCCGGAGACCAGGCCGAAATGTTCCACGATCTCCCGCCCCGGAACCGTCTCGATGTTGGTGACCACAAACACCCCCGGCCGCATGGGCATGGTCTTCCGGGGCGCGGGAAAGAGGTCTTGCTCCGGCGACGGGGACGGTTCC
>JAABTD010000053.1 GCA_011390065.1 Desulfobacteraceae bacterium | reverse complement strand
ATCAGGCGTACTGGCGCCGATTCCTTTGCGACACGCTTGAACGGGAGCGGTTCGGCAAGGGCGGCCGCGGATGAAATCGACCATCCTTCGCCAACTGGATTACATCGAAAAAGAACACGGCGTCTCGATCCTGCTGGCCTGCGAATCGGGCAGCCGGGCCTGGGGATTTCCGTCGGCGGACAGCGATTACGATGTCCGTTTCATTTACGCCCATGACCGGGACTGGTACCTGTCGGTCTTCGACAAACGGGACGTCATCGAACGCCCCATCGACAAGGTCCTCGACATCAGCGGGTGGGATGTGCGCAAGGCGCTGCGGCTGTTGAGGAATTCCAACGCCCCGTTGCTGGAATGGCTGTCGAGCCTCATCCGATACCAGTGCCGGGAAGGACCTGTCGCCGAGATCGCCGCGCTGGCCGAAAAATCGTTTCTCCCCGCATCCTGCTGTCATCATTATTTGAGGATGATCCACCCGCCCGACACAGAGGCGATTTCTTCTTGACGGCCGTGCGACCGGTCCATTATGACCCATGACATGGTGGGAAACGGTTAAACCAGCCGCCGCGACGGCGGCTCACCCCTAAGCGGAAGAAAGGAACGGAATATGCCAGAGCTAAACGCGGTGGCGGCGTCGCCGCCAGACGCATCGATCCCCAAAATCCTGACCCGCATCCGGGGACTGGACGACATCCTCACCGGCGGGCTTCCCGTCGGCCGGATCAGCCTGTTTTGCGGCGGACCCGGCGCGGGCAAGACCAGCCTGGCCGCGGAATTTCTATACCGGTGCGCGGCATCCGGAGAACCCGGCGTACTCGTCTCCTTCGAGGAACGGGCCGAAGACCTCTATGCCAATGCCGCGGCCATGGGCATGGACGCCCGGGACCTGGAGGCCGCCGGGCGGTTCAAAATCGTCCACGCCGCCATTCCGCGGCATGCGGTCTCTTCGGGAGATTTCGATATCCAGGGCTTGCTGGCCGTCCTGGACGGCCACGCCCGCTCCATCGAAGCGAACTGCATCGCCATCGACGCCATCGACGCGCTGATGCGGGTGTTCGGCGACCCGGAGCGGGAGCGGGAGGAACTCCATGCCCTGCTCGACTGGCTCCGCACCCGTGGATTGACGGCCGTTCTCACCGCCAAATCCGACCCGTCCGGCCGCCAGATCTATCCGTTCCTGGACTATATGGCCGACTGCGTGCTGTACCTCGATCAGCGGTTCGAAGGCCAGGTGCGCACCCGACGGCTTCAGGTGGTCAAATACCGGGGGTCCGGATTCCTGCCCAACGAGCATCCCTACATCATCGGGCGGGGCGGTTTCGTGTTTATGCCCGTCTCTTCGGTATCCCTGGCCAACAAGGCCGTCGGCGAGCCCATTTCCAGCGGCAACGACGCGCTGGACGCGGTCCTCGGCGGCGGCTATCTCCGGGGGTCCTGCGTGCTCCTTTCCGGGGCCAGCGGGGCGGGCAAGACCACCCTGGCCTGCACCTTCGTTCGCCGGGCCTGCCGGGACGGAGAGCGGGTGATGTTCATCGGCCTGGAACAGTCCGAAGAAGCCATGATCAGGGAAATGCGCAGCGTCGGCCTCGATCTGCAGCCGCATCTGGAGGCCGGCCAACTGACCATTTTAACGGCCATGCCGGAGGCGGCGGGGGTGGAGCATCACCTGGCGCGGTTTCTGGATGCGCTGACGGATATCCGGCCCCA
Source organism: Desulfobacteraceae bacterium (assembly GCA_011390065.1). Classification (GTDB taxonomy): domain Bacteria; phylum Desulfobacterota; class Desulfobacteria; order Desulfobacterales; family JAABSP01; genus JAABTD01. Next base: position 23,067 of record JAABTD010000053.1, on the reverse strand, counting down.
CCATCTGGTGGTGGACGCCGTTTCCGCCTGCCGGCGCATGGGCTCGCACAAGGCCGCCTTCGAATTTCTCGTCCGCCTGCTGACCGCGTGCAAGGATCGGGGCGTCACCTGTTTCTGCACAAACCAGATCGCCGGCGACCTCTCCCTCAATGCGGTCAGCGGCATCGAGATCGCATCGCTGATGGACGCCCTGATCGCCCTGGGATATGCCCTGGGGGAGCGGGATATCCGCCGAAGACTGCTGGTGATCAAATCCCGGGGCGCGGCCCATTCGATGCGGTATCACGAACTGACCATCAGCGACAGGGGGATTTCACTGAAATCCGACGAAGCGCCGCCGGAGGGGCGCCGGTCATGATGGAAAACCAGACCGCCGATAGGGGCGGAACCGACCTTCGGCTGAAGCTTTTTATCGCCGGCGACGAACCCAATTCCCGAATCGCCCGGAAAAACCTTGCGGATGTCTGCGAAACGGATCTCCAGGGCAGGTGCCGGGTGGAGGTGATCGACATTTTCAGCGACGTCGAGGCCGCCATGCGCCACGGCATTCTGCTGACGCCCACGCTGCTGGTGATGGGGGGCGACCCCCCAGGGTGCGTCATCGGCAATCTGAGCGATCGCCAAAAACTCCGCGGGGCCCTTGGCCTGGAAAAGGAGACATCGTGACGGAAGACATCGCGGCGCTCCGCCGTCGCCTGGAACAGGCCGAAGCCATGGTCGACGCGTTGCAGGGCGGCCAGGTGGACGCCGTGGTGGGGAAAAGCGGCGTGTCCATGCTCCGGCTCCGGGAGGTGGAAAAGGCATTAGAAGCCAGCGAACGGTTCGCCGAACAAGTGGTCGACGCCTCTCTGACCGCCATCTACATCCACGACCTGGACAAGGGGATCAATGTTTTCATCAACCCCGCCTACACCCGGTTGACCGGCTATACCCTGGACGATCTCAACCGGATGAACGGGGAAACTTTTTTCAATCTGTTCCATCCGGAGGACCGCCCCGCGGTGACCGCCCACATGGACGCCTTGCGACGGGCGGAAAACGGGGAAAACCGGGAGGCGATCTATCGGTTCCGAACGAAGGACGACCGCTGGATCTGGCGCCATTCCCGGGCCGCGGTCTTTTCCCGGCGCGAAGACGGCGCGGTCCGAGAGATCATCGGGAATTTTCAGGATATTACCGACTGGAAACAGGCCGAAAGGGCGCTGAAGGAAAGCGAGGCGCGCTTCCGGGACATGAGCAACGGCCTTCCGCTCATGGTCTGGCTCCATGAAGCTCAGGGCCGTCTGACGTTCGTCAACAACTCCTACCGCGAGTTCTTCGGCGTCGAAGAGGAAACCATGAGGGGCCAGAAGTGGAAGGATCTTGTCCATCCGGAGGACAGAAGGACCTATATTGATGTCTTTCTCTCCTGCGTAAAGGAACGACGCCTCTTCCACGCCCAGGCCCGGGTGCGGGACGGCCGGGGACGGTGGCGCTGGATCGAATCGTGGGGTCGTCCCCGGTTCTCCGCTTCGGATGAGTTTCTGGGGTTTGTGGGCGCCAGCGCAGACATCACCGAACGGAAACAGATCGAAGCGGAGCTGGAAACGGCCGTCCGGCGCAAGGACGAATTTCTGGCCATGCTGGGCCATGAGTTGAGAAATCCGCTGGCCGCCATCTCAGCGGCCCTGAGAGCGGGTCAAAAGGAACGGGACGGGAAGCGCGGCGTCTGGGCCGACGAGATCGTCGAACGGCAGGTCGACTTGCTCAGGCGATTGGTGGAGGATTTGCTGGACGTGTCCCGGATCACCCGGGGCAAGATCACGCTGAAAAAAGCCCCCCTGGACATCGGACAACACCTTCGGGCCGCGGTGCAAACCCTCGAGCAGATCGACCCGGCCGGGAGCGCCAGGGTGACGATCTCCGAACCGCCGACGCCCCTTTTTGTCTCGGCCGATCCCCTGCGCCTGGGCCAGATCCTTTCCAACCTTCTGGGCAATGCGGTGAAATACAGTCCTGAAGGGGGCGACATCCGGCTTTCCGTCGAGAAACAGGACCAAACCGTCCTGGTGCGTTGCCGTGACAGGGGCATCGGCATCCCCCCGGAGCAGATTCCATCTGTTTTTGAAACCTTTACCCAACTCGATACCGACCTGGACCGGACGGGCTCGGGCCTGGGCATGGGGCTGGCCCTGGTGAAAAGCCTGGCGGAGATGCACGGCGGCGCGGTATCGGCCGTCAGCGAAGGACGGGGAAAGGGGAGCGAATTCAGGCTGACGCTGCCGGCGATCGATCCGCCGATTCCCGAAAAGGCGCCCAACGAAACGCGATTGCCGGATGAAAAACCCACGATACCGGCCCGGCGCCGCATCCTCATTGCGGAGGACAATGCAGATCTGGCCCGGAGCCTGCAAAGCGTCCTGGAGCGTGCAGGGCACATCGTGCGGGTAGCGCACAGCGGCCGCGACGCCGTTGCAGCGGCCAGGGAGGAGACGCCGGATATCGCCCTCATCGACGTGGGATTGCCCGGCCTCAGCGGGTATGGCGTGGCCGAAGCGATACGGAAAACTCCCGGCTTGGGGAAGACGCTGCTGCTGGGACTCTCCGGTTATGTTCGGGACCCGAAACAGGTTGTGGATTATTTTGACCATTACCTGATGAAGCCCATCGACCCCGGCCGCCTGCTGCGGCGCATTCAGGGGTTGATCCCGTCCGGCCCGTCCCCCGACCAGGCGGCTGACCGGGTCTCTGACCAAGCCTCTGGGCCGATGCCGGCGGACCGTCCCCTCCGGGTGCTGCTCATCGAAGATCACCCGGCCCTGGGCGCTATGATGGTGATGGAGCTGAAATCCCACGGCTATGAACCGGCGCTGGCCAAAACGGGCGAGGCCGGCATCCGGCAAGCCGGCGATTTCCGTCCCGACATCGTCCTGTGCGACCTTCGGCTTCCCGGCATGAACGGCGTTGCGGTGGTCCGGAAACTCCGGGAGATGGACGCCGCCCGATCCGCCTTCATTGTGGCCCTTTCCGCCGATCAGGTCGCCGACAAGTCGGACATCCTCACGTCAGCCGGCTTCGACAGCGCCGTCACCAAGCCCCTGGATCCGAAAACCCTTGACAGGATGGTGGCGGAACGCCGACGGTTGCCCAAATTCAACGCAAAAATAGGAGGCCAGCGATGACCGACCCCATCCACTTCACCTTGAACGGCCGTTCCGTCCGTTTTGAAGGCGACGGCGAGCGCACCCTGTTGTGGGTGCTGCGCACCGATTTCGGTCTCACCGGGCCGAAATACGGTTGCGGCGAAGGGGCCTGCGGCGCCTGCACCGTGCTGGTGGACGGCGAGCCGCTGCTGTCCTGCCAGACAACGGTGAAAGCCGCGGCAGGAGGCGACATCGTCACCATCGAAGGACTGGCGGAGGACGGGGTCCTCCACCCGCTTCAGGAAGCCTTTGTTGAAACCGGCGGGCTTCAATGCGGATTCTGCACGCCGGGAATGATTCTCAAGGCGGCCGGTCTCCTCAGGGCCAATCCCGATCCCAGCCGGCAGGAGATCATCGACGGCCTGGAAAACAATTTATGCCGGTGCGGGGCCCACGCCCGGATCGTTGAAGCCGTTCAGATCGCGGCGCGGAAAGGAGGCGGACGATGACAACTCCCACATTCCCAACGTCAATGGACCGGCGGCAGTTTCTGAAACGCATGGGCCTTTTGGGCGGCGGCCTGGTGGTCTATTTCACGGTGGGCGACCCGTCGGCCCTGGCCCGAACCCCCCGTGAAGGCTACCTGGGTTCCCGCATCCCAACGGATTTCAACGCCTTTCTGCGCATCGGCGCGGACGAGCGGGTGACGCTTTTAACCGGAAAGATCGAGATGGGGCAGGGCGTGATCACGTCCCTGCCGCAGATGCTGGCGGACGAACTGGACGTCGCCTACGGCGCGGTGGACATCGTCATGGGCGACACCGACCTGTGCCCCTGGGACGCCGGCACCTTTGGATCCCTGTCGACCCGCCATTTCGGCGTGTTTCTCCGGGAGGCGGCGGCCGAAGCCAAAGGCGTGTTGAGGGAACTGGCCGCGGCGCGGCTGAAGGTTCCCGGGGATCGGCTGGCCACCGAAAACGGCGCCGTCTTCGATTCGTCCAATCCCGTAAAACGGATCACCTACGGCGCACTCACCAATGGCAACATCATCGAGCGCCACCTGGACAAGGTCCCCGATCTGGAAAACCGATCCGGTTTCACGGTCATGGGCGGTTCCTGTCTGCGCAGGGACGCCCTGGACAAGGTCACCGGCGCGGCCCGGTTTGCCGGCGACATCCGGCTGCCGGGCATGCTGTATGCCAAAATCCTGCGAGCCCCGGCCCACGGCGCCAAACTCAAACGCGTCGATACGGCCCCGGCCGAGCAGGTGGACGGGGTCCGGGTGGTTCGGGACGGCGATTTCATCGCCGTGCTTCACGCTTACCCCGATGTGGCGGAAAAGGCCTTGCGCAAAATCGATGCGGAATTCGATCTGCCCAAGACCGGCATCGACGACCAGACCATTTTTGACCATCTTCTTGAAAACGCCCCGGCGCCGACCATCAACTCGGAAGGGGGCAGCATTGAAACCGGCCGGAAGCGGGCCGGCCGGACCATTTCCCATACCTATTTCAACAGCTATGTGGCCCACGCCCCCATGGAACCCCACGCGGCGACGGCCCAAATGAAAGACGGCCGGATGACGGTCTGGGCATCCACCCAGACGCCGTTTCCCCTCAAAGACCAGGTGGCGGCGGCCCTGAACATGCCCCCGGAAAAGATCCGGGTCGTCACGCCATTCGTGGGCGGCGGCTTTGGCGGCAAAAGCGCTTCCATGCAGGGGATCGAGGCCGCCCGCCTGGCCAAAATCACGGGCCGGCCCGTCCAGGTGGGCTGGTCCCGTGAAGAGGAATTTTTCTTCGACGCGTTCCGCCCGGCGGCGGTGGTGAAAATCGACGCCGGTCTCGACGACAGCGGCCGGATCACGTTTTACGACCACAACGTCTATTTCGCCGGCCAGAGGGGTTCGGAGCAGTATTACGATTTTCCCCACCACCGGGAGGCCGCCCATGGAAGCTGGCGGGGGCCGAGCACCGACGTCCACCCCTTTGCCGTGGGCCCCTGGCGGGCGCCGGGCGCCAACACCAACGTTTATGCCCGGGAACTCCATATCAATCTGCTGGCGGCCGAAGCCGGCGCCGACCCGCTCGCATTCCGTCTGGATCATCTCACGGACAAGCGGATGATCGGCGTGCTCAAAGCCGCCGCCGAACAATTCGGCTGGACGCCCGCGCCGCCGCCCAGCGGCCGGGGCTTCGGCATCGCCTGCGGCATCGACGCGGGAACCTATGTGGCCACCATGGCGGAGGTGGCCGTGGACAAACCGCATGGGACGGTTCAGGTCAAACGGGTGGTCGCGGCCCAGGACATGGGATTCGTGGTCAACCCCGACGGGGCGAAGATGCAGATGGAGGGCTGCATCACCATGGGCCTGGGCTACGCCCTGACCGAAGAGATCCGGTTCAGCGATGGAAAAATCCACGACAAGAATTTCGACACGTACCGGTTGCCGCGCTTTTCCTGGCTGCCCAGGATCGAAACGGTGCTGGTCGAAAACCCGGACCTGAGTTCCCAGGGCGGCGGCGAACCGGCCATCGTCACCATGGGCGGCGCCATCGCGACAGCCATCCACGACGCCGTGGGCGCGGCGGTGTTCCAGCTCCCCATGACGCCGGAGCGGGTGAAGGCGGCGATGGGCGAGGGGTGATGGATGGATTGAAGACGGCGGGGGCGAATGGCAATTCGCCCCCGTTTCAAAGGGATAAATGCGACCGCGCCCGTAAACGCCTTTGCACTCACACCCGACGCACATTCGGCGGGCGACATCATGGAATAGAATAAGGATGTGACCTGTGAACACTCAAAAAATTGCCGTTACCGTTCCCAAACAACTTCTTGAGATGGTGGACACTTTAAGCAAACATCGAAAAATTTCCAGAAGCAAATTCATTTCCGAGGCGGTTCGTGAAAAGATTCTTAAAGAACAAAAAAGAGTTATAAAAGAAAATGATGAAACGGAAACGGATCCATGGGATGCTCTTGATATCGAAGCTATAGCTGTCGAGACCGGCAGAACAGATGGGTCTGTGAATCATGACCGTTATGTTTACGAAGCGCCAAAATGAGAACCGTATTTGTTGACACGGCGGCACTCATTGCGTTGGGAGATAAAAGCGACAGTTTTCATCAGCAGGCGCTTAGTGTGAGAGATCGGTTAAAAAAGTCCCGGACAGTTTTTGCAACCACGAATGCGGTTATTCTGGAATTAGCCGGTTATTTCAGTCAATCCGGCAAACGATCTGTTGCGGTTGAGCTGACTGAAGCGATACTCCGATCTGAAAAATGGAAATACATTGTCGCCGATGATGCGATGATGAATCGTGGGTTTGAACGATATAAGCGGATGAAAGACAAAAATTGGAGTCTTGCGGACTGTATCGGTATGATCGTTGCGGAAGATTACGGCATAGACGATATATTTACAACCGATCACCATTTTGAACAGGCCGGTTTTAACATTCTGTTGAAATCCAGCTAATGCATTTTTATTTTCAAAAGGCCCCCCCAATGCAAAACCAGGACATCATCCGCGCCGTCGTCTTCATGATGGGCGCCGACGGCGAGTACGGTCCCGATGAAATGCAGTTTCTCAACCGGCTGTGCGGTCAACTGAACCTGCCGAGGAAATGCGTCATCGACGCTTTCAAAGGGATGAACAGCGGGGGAACCAGGATCAAAATTCCCAAGGACCCCGAGGCCCGGTCCCGCATCATGGATCACCTCATCGATGCGGCCATGAGCGACGGAGAGATCGTCGAGCGGGAACAGAAGGTGCTTGAAAGAGCGGCTGCCGGGATGGGAATCCCGGCTTCGGAGGTCGGTCGCCGGATCGGCAGCCGCCTCCAGCCCGATCTTGATCCGGATGCCGATCTGCTCATGATGACGGCGGATGATCTGCTGAACCCCGCCGGCGCCAAAAATCCGGCCGGGAATGCCCTGGCGACATGTCCTAAATGCGGTTATGAGGCCGTGGGTCCCGATGATATGTTGCTCAAAGGTCCTTATGGCGCCGGGGAGTGTCCGTCCTGCGGAATTATTGTCGATAAATATCGCCAACCGGATCGGTCATGAAGACGCATTCCCGTCCCAATCCTTCGTTAGTTTCGGGCGGGTCGAACCGTTTTCGGGCGGGTCGAACCGTCGATAGCGTCTACTTTTCCTGATCAGGTCCTTCAGCTTCATTTTTCCCGTCCTTGAACGCTTGTTTTGACAATTCCCATTGTTTTTTAAAATAATTCCCGTATTTTTTGCCGATGGAAAAGGGTTTTTCGATCTTTTCACCCGTCTCGACCAACGCCTTCAGTATTCTGACGGGGTCCTTTCCCATCTTCCGGAGTTGTCGGGAGAGTCGAAGGACTTCCTTCTCCTCCTCGGAGAGCTTTTCGGTGTAAATGTAGTGATCTTCAGCCATCAACGCGATCCTTTCCGCTTATTGCGCCCGCCTTCCGCAAACCAGTCGATCAACTGCCGGGCGATGGAGCCCCATCCGGGTATGTCGGGCAGATCGTCTGCAGTGAACCAGCCCGCCTCCGCGATCTCCGTCAGATCCGGCGCAATCTCGCCGCCGGCGTATTCCGCGGTAAACCCCACCATCAGAGCGCTGGAATAATGCCACGGTTGGCTCCCGAAATACCGAATGTTCCGGACGTCGATGTCCACTTCTTCTTTGACCTCCCGCCGCACGCATGCCTCGAGGGTTTCTCCCACTTCCACATAGCCGGCCAGGACGCTGAACATCCGGGATTTCTTGAACCGGGTGGATCGGGCCAGAAGGATGCGGTTGTCCCGGAGCACCGCCATGATGACGGCCGGAGAGATGCGCGGGAAAACGACTGCGGCGCAGCCGGAGCAGATTTTGGCCCGTTCGTCTGCTTTGTTCTGCATCGGGCGGCCGCAACGGCCGCAGTATTGATGGTCCCCGTCCCACTGGGCCACCTGGCGCCCGTATCCGGCGGCCTGGTAGGTCTGATCGGGCAGCCTTCCATAAAGCTGCCGCAGCCCGACCATGGACAGGGAAGGGCAGGCCGGGAGACCCCCGTTCAGTTCGGCCGCGTAACAGGAGCGGCCATGAAGGGAACCGAAATAGACCGTCCGGAGCGCCAGGCCCGGCAGGTCCGCCGTAATCGGGATCTCAGGGTGCGCATCGGATCGTCGAATCAGAATGTCGCTCCCTGAAAACAGGAACAGAAAAGAAGGGAGCGTCGATTCTGATGAATTGGGGGTGATGCGGGGTGTGAACGCCATCGGAAGCATCTTCGTCCTTTCAGCCCGGGTAGTGGTCCATGAAATAATAAATGAAGATCAGCAGGATCACCAGAAGGGAGAGGAGCAGGTAAAGGGTCGCGTAAAGGAGGGTATGGTGCAGGAGCTTTTTTTCCGATTTGTCGGAGATCAGGATCGAGTGCTCGCCGGAAGTGAAGACCGGCCGGTCGTTGTCGAACCGGTTGACGTACCCGAGGACGTAGAGATCGTCTCCCTCCTCCAGGAAGGTTTCGTAGCAGATCACCCCCGCTTGGTCCGCCTTTTCCACGTCGTCTGAAAGGTTGTAGTGTTTCAGGAGCGACGCAAACGCCTTGTCCGCCGGTTTTGCCCGGGTGATTCGGCGTTTGTGGTCCAGATTAAGGGCGTATTTGGCGTTTTTCAGATCGATGACGGCGACGCCGGTCTCGTCCTGAATCCCGAACGGCTCATGGGATTTGTCCTGGATCACCGGTCCGCCTCTGGAGAACCATCGGTTGCGCATTCCATGAATGATGGCCACATCATAGAACACGCACGGGGTTCCGGACAGCGGCGAGCGCAAGGTGGGGGCCAGGGCGACGATTTTGCCCTTGATCTCGCAACAGCCCCTCCGGACGTCTCCGATCGGCGTGGTTTCGGTATTCCGGATGCGCTTCCAGCGCTGATAATATCTGTAGAATGCGCCGATGCACGCCAGAGCGATGACAATGGACGTTATGTAGAAGAGTGCGGATATCATGATGGCTCGTCCAAAAGGGTTGGCGCCGAAATCTTTTCTGAAAGTCTATACCATTAACAGGTTTTCAGGGCAATGACCTTGGGATCGTTCGTTGAGCCCCAACTCTTTCAGAAGGTCGACATAAGCGGCGTGCTGGGCCGTCATCCGTTCCGGGTCGGGCGGCTCGGCGGAAGCGATATCCATGAATGGGCTTTCTATCGGGATCGATGTTGGGTCAGCGTAAAACGAATTGTTCAGACATCCCGCCAGCATGAGGAGGGTGACGCTTGAAACGACAAAAAGCGCCGCGCTTCGCCACCGGCGGCGTTTGCCCGAACCCCGGCCGGCGTCAGGACGGCGGGGTCCGGTCATGGGCCACGAAAATCAGGCTTTCGACGGAAAAGCCGAGCCGCTTCGCGGTCGCCGTCAGCTTATTGACGACATCCGGGGGCAGCGACGGCCTTCGGGCCAGAATCCACAAGTAGGACCGGGAAGGGCCGCAGACCAGGGCATGGCCGTAGTCCTTTTTGTCCAGTTCGATCACGTGGTATCCGCCGTAAAACGGGCCGAAAAAAGAGACCTTCAGGCTGGCCGCGGCGCGGTCTTTCAAAAAATAGGCCCTGCCTTCCGCCGTTTTCCATTCATCCGCCGACGGATCATACCCCCGGTTCAGAACGTCGATGCCGCCGTCCTCCCGTTCGGAGTATACAGCGGAAACGTGGGTCAGCCCCCGTTCAAAGGAGTGGTCCAGGCGGGCGATTTCATACCATTGGCCCAGGTAGCGGTCCGGCTCGAATCCCTGAACCGGTTCGACGCCCTCGGGCGGGGCCGTGGCGCAGCCGAAGAGCAGGGCCAGGGACGAAAGCGCGGCGAAAAGGGCGGATCGTCTCATGCGGAGGGATCCTCGACCCGGCCCATGAAGAGGATGGACCCGGTCTGTTTCTCCTGGATCAGGAACAGGAAGGGGTGATCGGCCCGGAAGACGGGGACCTCCTCCGGAGGCGCGAGGGATCGAGCGCCGACGACCACGGCGGTTGCCGCCGCGGCTTCCGTGCCGGCCTCGTTGACCTCCACGAACGCTTTGTGCAACGCTGCGGCGATGTATAGCCGGTCCGGCCGACCGTCGATGCCGGCGAAATTGGCCTTTTCCGGGCTGAACGCCGCCGTCATTCCCAGCTGTTTCAAAACGGTGTTTAAACGGAATTGGTCCGACATTTTGAACTTCGGCAGGAAGACATCCACCTTTTGCGGGCGCATCCGCTTGCGCCATTCGGAAAGGGACCCGAGGTCGAGGCGGGTTTCCAGTTGATCCAATCCGTCGATTTTGAGGGGAAGCGCCACGATCATGGAAAGATCGCCCTCGCCATAGGGCAGTTCCAGAACCTGGAGGTCGCCGATTTTGGCGTACCCGAAGCGCGCTTTCTGCCGCATCATCGGGACCTCGACCTGTGTTTCAGGCGTCGCGAAAAATGGCGCCGCCGTTGTGGCGTCTTCCATGAAGGGAAGCGACCAGACCCCTTTGAAATAGACGGCGTTGACCAGCACCAGGCGCGTCAGGGCGTCCAGGACCCCCTCCGGGACAAGATCCCGGATCTTGTCCCGGGTCCTGTCTTCAACCCACTGATTGATCCGTTTTCGCGCGGCTTCGCGTGATGCGGGGTCCTTGTAGTCGACGGTTTCGACCACCGCATCGTAGCAGGTTTCGATGAGGGTGAGATAGTCATCCAGGATCTCCCCTTCCTGGGGCCACAGGGAATTGGCCGCGAGCAGTTCGACCTCGCCGCTGTCCTGAAACGAATTCAATCGCGTATTCAGGGCCGAGAACGCTTTGTGAACCGCCATCCCTTCCAGGGAGAACCGGAGCGTTTTTTCCATCTGCTCCCGGGTCTCTTCCCGTGCGCCGGCGCTGGTCATGGCCAGGGCGGTGGAGATGCTGTGGGGCGAGAAAAAAAGATTCCCTTCTTCTTCCCGGAGTTGGTCGTAGAGATCCAGCGCAAAGGCGGCATTGTCCCGCGACAGCGTCTGCATGTCCCCTTCGGCATGAGAAAACGCGGGCATCACCGCCAGCGCCGCGGCGATGAGGCCGCACCATAGGATAAGGTTATGACCACTGAACATCGGCTTTCCTTTCGTTTGATGTTGATTCTCATCTTATCAAAGCCGAGGGAAGGGGTCAAAACCTTTCCCGGGTCCGATGCTCCCGGAATCCTTTCGCCAGCTTCGCTTCCGGCGCCGCCATCAAGGTGACGGTTGCCCTGGAGACGCGTTTTTCAGTGTTTCCAGAGACCGAAAACACGTCGGATTCCGATACGATGATGGTCCGCCCCGGGTTGATCACCTTCGACCGGCAAATCAATTCGTCGTCGACGGCCGGCTTGAAGAAATTGATCTTGAATTCGATGGAGAGGATCCGGAATTCCCCGGAGACGATGGTGTAGGCGGCATATCCGGCGGTGTGGTCGGCCATGGTGGCGATGACCCCGGCATGGACGAATCCGTCCTGCTGGCGATGCTCCGGCCGGACCGCCAGACGGGTTTCGAAAAGACCGTCGTCCACCTTTGTCACTTCAAACCCGCAGTAGGCGGGAAATCCCTGAACGTAATCTTTTTTGAGATGTGCAATGCGCGTCGGGTCCATGCAGTGTCTTCTCCTTCCCCTTTCCGATGTCGGCGCCGTCCGCCGCCCACCTGTTGGTTAACCCCAAGTATATCCTGAGATAAAAGACTTTTCCATACCCAATTCAGATTTTCTCCTCGTAAAAAATTCCAATATATGGCATATTTATGGCGAAGTCATTTAAATATTCCTAAATTTCATGGTTTTTCAACAGATTTTGCCAAAGGAATTAAAATGAGAACGTATCAGCTTGAATCGTTTGTGAACGAAGAAGGGGTGATTGTTTTACCCGATGAAATGAGAGGCCTTCAAAGACACAGAGTCAAACTTATCATTCTGGATCTGGAAGAAAAAGATTTCGACCCCGTTGAACATTTGGACCGTATTACCGGAGAATATGCTGAATTGGATGAAGATGACCTGAATATCGAAAGCATATATACGCAGAGAGAAAAGGCGGATGAACGCGAGATTATGTTTGATTGACACCGATATTTATAGCTATATTTTGAAACGCAAAGAAAGCCCGTATAAAAAAGCGCGTGAATACCTGAGTAGGCACGGCAGGTTCAAGATAAGCTGCATCACCTACTATGAATGCCTCCGGGGCTATAGAGCGGTAAACGCGCACAAGCGTCTGCAAATATTCCAAAAGTTTCTAAACATAACGGATATTCTGTATATTGACCAACAAGTTCTGGAAACGGCGAGCGAAATATACGGTCTGTTGAAAAAGAGGGGCGAGCTGCCAGGAGAATTCGATATACTGATTGGCGCCACCGCGATTTCGCATAACCTTGCGCTCATAACCAATAATCAGAGGCACTATCGCCCATTTGGACGCCATTTCTCTTTGGAGACAGCAAATTGGGAGAGGCTGGAGTAATCAGTAATGAACGGCCAACCACACCGTCGTCCCTTCCGGATCGGTCCACTCCACGCGGTGTTTGACGCCGGCGGGGATGTTTAAATGGTCTCCTTCTTCCAACCGGACGACCCCTTCCACGCCCTCCATCAGTAAGCCCGCCTTGCCCTTTAGCACCATCACCCATTCGTGGTGTTCCTGATCATACCAAAACCCTTTGGGGGATGAATGCCCCTTCGATACGATTCGTTCGACCCGGAAACGGTCTGATTTCAGGATGTCTTCAAACGTCTCTTCAGGCGGATTTTCCGCGATTTCCGAGAAAAAATTGGCGACCTTCGACACTGTCGCCGGCAGCCGGTCTCGCCCGGCAAAAGGATCAAACCTCCGCGCCAGCAGATTCGCCAGAGGGATAAATCGCGGCCTCGGCAGGTCATCCCACGCAAACCAGTCCCACCGGTCGCATTTATCCGGCTCCGCGAGCGTCGGTTCGCCGCTGTCGCAGTCGGCCAGCGCGTAAAGGGTCACATAATGCCGGCCGTCTTCGGGGAAGACGTCGTTGGTGTAAGGCCCACGGCGAAGGTTTTTGATGCGCAGCCCCGTCTCCTCGAACACCTCCCGCCGGGCGCAGTCTTCGATGGACTCGTTGAATTCCAGGTGGCCGCCCGGAAATTGCCATGTTCCGGCGCCGTGGGCGTTTTTCCGTCTGCCCAGCAGAACGTGTTGTCCCCGCATCACGATGACGCCGACGCCGATCAAAGGGCGATCTTTATTTTTGGGCATATGGGAGACTCCTTTCTATTTTGAACCGTCAGGGTATTCCGACGCAATCCAACCCATCCACTCCCATATGAATCAACAACCCGATCCCCACCAACCGCGTGCCCGGCATGGCCGTCATTCCCAGATAGACGATGATGGCGGACCATGAGTGGAGCGGGTGAAATCCGATGCTGCACCGGTCCGGGTCGAATACCGGATCGGCCAGAAGATGATCCAGGTCCACGACCATGGTCGCGACCATGATGCGCCACGCCTGCCGCCAGCGGTCATGAAAGCCCCATCGGGCGATAAGGCCGGGCGCTGCGACATGAAGCAGCAAATGCAGAGCGGATTCGATCATGGGGAATAGGCTTTCATCGCTGACATCGGCGGCGTCAGGAGGGTAAGCCCACCGGGGATGATATCGACCGCCAGGGGCGTCGTCCCTTTGATGTCGCCGTCGATGTTGACAGGCAAAGGCCGCTCCGCCTCGATCCTCACCGATCGGCATTTCAGGGTCTCCACATGGTCCAACCGCCGATGACGGCCGAGGAGGAACCCGGGCAGGGTTGCCGCCATCACGATCGGCGAGGCCGCCCGATACATCACCATCTCCAGGCGCCCGTCATCCGGGGCGCCGTCCGGGTTGATCCGGATGCCGCCGCCATAGCGGCGGCCGTTGGCCACGGCGACCATGAGCGCCCTTCGGCGCAGGCGGTTGCCGTCGGCTTCAATGGCGATGTCGGAAAATCGAAGCGCCGGAAGCGCCGCAACAACCCCTAAGAGATAAATGAGAGGACGGCTGATCCGTTTTTTGAACCGGATCGCCTCCCGGGTCGCAGCGGCGTCGAATCCCGCACTGGCAACGTTTAAAAAAATCCCCTCTTTCGCATCGGTTCGGTATCGGGCGATGTCTACCCTTCTGGGGACGCCGTTGGCGACGATCTCCAGGCACGCTTCGATGTCGCGGCCCGGGGGCAATCCGATCCCTCGGGCATAATCGTTTCCCGTTCCCAGGGGGATGATGCCCATGGGAAGCCCGGCGCCCGTCAGAGCGGCGGCGGTTTCGGTCACTGTGCCGTCTCCGCCCACCGCTGCGACCCTGTCCAGACCCCGGACGGCCGCTATGGACTGAAAAACGTTCCGGGCTTCGAGACCGTCGGGCCCGGTTCGAAGGATCACATATTCAATGCCCCGTTTCCGGCAGCCGGCTTCGATGGCCGGCAGTCGCTTTTCAGGCTTTCCTCCGGAAGCGGGATTGATCACGAACAAGATCGTCATTGACCCATGGCTTTCTGAAAACCCTTGACCTCGGTTGCAATTGTGCTTTAGATAAAGCTCTTTCTTCAAAATGGGCATCGCCTTTGAACATGACGCAGACAAAGAAAACAGACACAGAACCGGCGGAAGAAGCCGTGTTCCTGCGCCGCCGGGTCGCCGAACTGGAAAAGCGGGAAGCGTCGGCTGTTTCGTTAAATCGGCTGGCGTTTCAGTGCATCGACCGGCTCAGCGCCCTCGTCCGGGCCTTTGACGGTTACATTTACGTCTGCTCCCAGGATTACCGGATTGAATTCATGAACGAGCCCCTGATTCACCGGACCGGATACGACGCCACGGGCGATCTCTGTTTTAAGGCCCTCCATGACCGGGACGCGATCTGTCCCTGGTGCGTCAATGACCGGGTGTTTGCCGGTGAAACCGTTCGCTGGCAGGTGCAGAGTCCCAAGGACGGCCGATGGTATCATGTCGTCAACACCCCCTATTATAATGAAGGCGGCGCCCTCTCGAAGCAAGCCCTGATGATTGACGTCACCGACCGGCAGCAGGATAAAGACGCCCTGCTTGAAACACGGGAAAAATACCACGAACTGATTGAGAACGCCAGCTGCATCATTCTGAAACTGGATGCCGAGGGGCGAATTTCTTTTATCAACGAGTATGGACAGCAATTCTTCGATTATCCGGGAACCGGCCTTCTGGGCCGGTCGATCATCGGGACGATCCTTCCCGACACCGCCGCCAACCGACAGGGTCTGGCGCAGCTGATGGAAAGGCTCAGTCAATGGCCGAACCGTCCTGTCAAGATCGTTTCCGGAACCGTTCGACGAAACGGCGAGCGCCGGCAGATCGCCTGGACCAACAAGCCCATCCGCGACGAATACGGCAGCCTCGGGGAAATGATGTGCATCGGGCACGACATCACCGAACTCAAACGCGCCGAAGCGGAACTGCGCCGGATCAACGAAAGCCTTGAGCGCAAGGTGGCCGAGCGAACATCCGAACTGCTGGCGAAAAACCGCCAGTTGAATCATGAAATTAAACGACAGAAGCTCACGGAACAGGCCTTGAGGGATTCGGAGGAAGTCTACCGGTGCCTCGTGGAAAATATCGGCATCGGCGTCGCTCTCATCAGCCCCGATATGGAGGTGCTGACCCTGAACCGCCAGATAAGGCAATGGCTTCCGGATATCGATCTTGACAACAAACCGAAGTGTTACAAGGTTTTCAACATTCCTGCCAGGGATGAGGTCTGTTCGTACTGCCCGACCGTCCGGACCCTGCGCGACGGCCAGGTTCACGAGGCGGTCACCGATACGCCGACGAGGGACCAGATCCGCCATTTCAGGATTGTTTCAAGTCCCATACGGGGCGACGGCGGTGAAATCGTTGCGGCCATCGAGATGGTGGAGGACATCACCGAAAGCAAACGGGCCGAAGAAGCCCTCCGGGCGTCCGGACATAAACTCCGCACGCTCTCCGCGCGGTTGCTCCAGACCCTGGAAGAGGAGCGGAAACGGATTGCAGGGGACCTTCACGACAGCATCGGACAGTCGCTGATGGTGATCAAGCTCAAAGTTGAAAACGCCCTTGATCAGAACAGGCGTCGGGGTGCGAAAGCGCAGATGGTGGATGCCATGAAGGGGCTTGTTCCCAACATCCAGGACACCGTCGAGGAGGTGCGGCGCATCTGCACCGGGTTGCGGCCCTCCCTGCTGGACGACCTGGGTCTGGTCACGACCATTGGGTGGTGCTGCCGGGATTTCCGGGCCAACCATCCCGGCATCGCCATCGATCAGGCTGTCGATATTCGTGAAGACGAAGTGCCCGAGGCCCTGAAAATCGTCATTTTCCGCATTGTCCAGGAGGGGCTGAACAATATCGCCAAACACAGCCGGGCTATCCGGGTGCATCTCCTTCTTGCAGCCGACCATGAAACCCTCGCCCTCACTCTGACGGACGACGGGATGGGGTTTGACCCGGCTGCGGTTTTTTGCCGGGACGTCCGGCAGCGGGGCCTGGGAATTTCCGGCATGCGGGAGCGCGCGGAACTGTCCGGAGGGCGCTTCTCCATCGCAGCGGCCCCCGGTCAGGGCGTCTCCATCCGGGCCGCCTGGCCCCGAAACGGATAAATCGGGGCGGACCCCTCCGGTTGTTTTCAGTCTTGCATTTAAGGGATACTTCAATTAGGTTGTCCGGTTAATGAAAACTTAAACGACGCCTTAGAAGAGGAGATCCCATGCCGAAACGCGACGACATAAAAAAGATCCTGATCATCGGGTCGGGCCCCATCATCATCGGCCAGGCCTGCGAATTCGATTATTCCGGAACCCAGGCCTGCAAGGCCCTCCGGTCCCTTGGCTACGAAATCGTTCTGGTCAATTCCAACCCGGCCACCATCATGACCGATCCGGGCATGGCCGACGCCACCTATATCGAACCCCTCAACGTCAAGACCATCGCTGAAATCATCGCCGCGGAACGACCCGACGCCCTGTTGCCGAACCTGGGCGGGCAAACCGGCCTCAATCTCTCCTCGGAACTCCATCAGGCCGGGATCCTGGCCCAATACGGGGTCAAGATCATCGGCGTCAACGTCGACGCCATCGAACGGGGCGAGGACCGGCTGGCCTTCAAGGAGACCATGGACCGGCTCGGCATCGAGACCCCGGGCAGCGAGATCGTGACCACCGTGGCCGACGCCAGGGCGGCGGCGAACCGGCTGGGATATCCGGTGGTGATCCGGCCGGCCTACACCATGGGCGGCACCGGCGGCGGGCTGGTCTACAATGTGGAAGAGTTGGAGACCATCGCGGCCCGGGGCCTTGCCGCCAGCATGGTGAACCAGGTGCTGGTGGAGGAATCGGTCCTGGGATGGGAAGAGCTGGAACTGGAAGTGGTCCGGGATGCCAAAAACCAGAAGATCACGGTCTGCTTTATCGAAAACGTCGATGCCATGGGGGTCCACACAGGCGATTCTTTCTGCACGGCGCCCATGATGTCCATCGATCCGGCCCTGCAGGAGCGGCTCCAGGCCTATTCCTACGCTATCGTGGACGCCATCGAGGTCATCGGCGGCACCAACATCCAGTTCGCCCATGATCCGGACACCGGTCGGGTGGTGGTGATCGAAATCAACCCCCGCACCTCGCGCTCTTCGGCTCTGGCCTCCAAGGCCACCGGGTTTCCCATCGCCCGGGTCTCATCGCTGCTGGCCGGTGGGCTCACCATGGACGAAATACCCTACTGGCGGGACGGAACCCTTGAGAAATACACCCCATCCGGCGACTATGTCGTGGTGAAATTCGCCCGGTGGGCCTTTGAAAAATTTACCGGCGTCGAGGACAAGCTCGGCACCCAGATGCGGGCCGTGGGAGAGGCCATGAGCATCGGCAAGACTTACAAGGAGGCCTTCCAGAAGGCGATTCGCAGCCTTGAGATCAACCGGTACGGTTTGGGGTTCGCTAAAAATTTCAACGCCCTGTCCCTGGACGAACTGCTGGATCGGCTTCGCACCCCCACAAGCGAACGGCAGTTTGTGATGTACGAGGCCCTGAGGAAAGGGGCGCGGATCGATGCCCTTTACGAGATGACCGGGATCAAACCCTGGTTCATCCGGCAGATGAAGGAGCTGGTGGATCTGGAAGAGGAAATCCTTGCCCATAAAGGCCGGATGCCGCCCGATGACCTGCTGACCCGGGCCAAGAAGGATGGGTTCGCCGACCGGTATCTGGCCGGTCTGCTGGGGTTGACGGAGACGGAGATCCGTCGCCGGCGCACCGAACTGGGCGTGGTGGCGTTCTGGGAGCCGGTTCCGGTCAGCGGCGTGGAAGACGCCGCCTATTATTATTCCACCTACTGCGGCGCAAACCGGGTTCCGGTCAGCGACCGGAAGAAAATCATGGTGCTGGGCGGCGGTCCCAACCGGATCGGCCAGGGGATCGAGTTCGATTACTGCTGCGTCCATGCGGCTATGGCCATCCGGGAGGCCGGGTACGAGTCGATCATGGTCAATTGCAATCCCGAGACCGTTTCCACCGATTACGACACCTCCGACAAGCTCTATTTCGAGCCCCTGACGGTGGAGGACGTGCTGAGCATCTACGAAAATGAAAAGCCCGAGGGGGTGATCTGCCAGTTCGGCGGTCAGACGCCGCTCAACATCGCCAATGAACTGGCGGCCGCCGGCGTCAGGATCCTGGGAACATCGCCGGACACCATCGACCTGGCCGAGGATCGGGACCGGTTCCGGGGCATCATGGAACAGCTCGGCATCCCCATGCCGGAATCGGGCATGGCCCGGAGCCTGGAAGAGGCCAGGGAGATCGCCGCCGGGATCGGCTATCCGCTCATGGTCCGTCCCTCCTACGTCTTGGGCGGCCGGGGCATGGAGATCGTCCAGGACGAGACCATGCTCAAGCAGTACATCGAAGCGGCGGTGGACCTTTCTCCGGAACGGCCGGTGCTCATCGACCGGTTCCTGGACAACGCCATCGAAGCCGAGGCCGACGCCATCGCCGACGGCAGGGACGCTTTCGTGCCGTCGGTTCTGGAGCACATCGAACTGGCGGGCATCCATTCCGGCGATTCCGCCTGCGTGATCCCGCCGGTCTCCATCGCCCCCCAGCATCTGGACACCATCGACGAATACACCCGGAAAATCGCCGTGGCCCTCAACGTGGTGGGTCTCATGAACATCCAGTACGCCATCTTCGAAAACACCGTCTATGTTCTCGAAGCCAACCCCCGGGCCTCCCGGACGGTGCCCATTGTCTCCAAGGTCTGCAACGTTTCCATGGCCCGCCTGGCCACCCAGGTGATGCTGGGCAACTCCCTGCCGGAGATGGGGCTCAAACGACGCATCGTGGCCCATTACGGGGTCAAGGAGGCGGTCTTCCCCTTCAACATGTTCCCGGAAGTCGATCCGGTGTTGGGCCCGGAAATGCGGTCCACCGGCGAAGTGCTGGGCCTGTCCCACTCTTACGGACGGGCGTTTTTCAAAGCCCAGGAAGCCACCCAGACGCCCCTGCCCATGGAGGGAACGGTCCTGTTCACCATCGCCGACCGGGACAAGCACGCAGCCCTGGAACCGGTCCGTCTGTTCCGGGAGCTGGGATTCAGAATCATGACCACCCGGGGCACCCACGCCTTTCTGGCGGAAAAGGGGATCGACACGGAATCGGTGCAGAAACTGGGTTTCGGACGTCCGCACCTGGTGGACGCCATCAAAAGCCGGACCGTGGACCTGGTGGTCAATACTCCCAGCGGCCGCAAAAGCGCCCAGGACACCGCCGACATGCGGAAATCCTGCATCAAATACAAGATCCCCTATATCACCTCCACCCCCGCCGCCATTGCCGCCGCCAAAGGCATCGCCGCCCGGCGCGAGGGGAACCCCAAGGTGCGGTCCCTGCAGGTGTATCATGGAGAGCAGGCGTCGTGATCCGCGCCGCGCCTCCGTCGGAGGCATCCCATGGGAACGGCGCATAAAGAATTCCTTACCGCTCCGGAGATCGTGGCGGCCATCTGCCTCGATTTCCGGATGTATCCTCCCCAGACCCGACTGTTCCGGGAGTTGAGCCCCCTCATTCTGGGTCCGGAGAGCGCCGTGTCTCCTACCCCGAACCGCGACGGTTTCTGGATTTCAGAGGGCAACCGCATGCGCCGCATCGGCGCCGAAGATTTGCGGGAGCGCCTCTGCCGCGGGCTGGAACAGCACCCGCCGCCGCTCCCCCTGCTGGCCGGCATCTGCGGCCGGGTTTTCCGAACCTCGGCCCGGGTCGGCCGAAACGACGACGGCGAGGACGGGATCTGGATCGACACCGGCATGGACGCCTACCGATGCCGGCAATGCGGGGACTGCTGCCGGCGGCTCGATTTTCGTCATCAAGTGACCGAAGACGATGTGGACCGATGGCGGCTGTTGGGCCGGGACGATATCCTGGCGTGGGTCCGCGAGGATCGGGGCTCGGACGGCGAACCGGTCTACGGCGTCTGGCGCGAACCCGGGACGGCCCGGTACGCCGAGATCTGCCCCTGGCTCAAAAACGTCCCCGGCACGGTCAAATGGATCTGCGCCATCCACGACGTCAAGCCGGAGATTTGCCGGCAATATCCGGCGACGAGAAAGCATGCGGAGATGACCGGGTGCATCGGGGTTGATTGAGCAAAGGTTTGCTTCCTTAAATTACCAGGAAAACCAAAATCCAACTTTCTGTAACTCATGAACAACTTTTTGAAAATTTTCAATGATGTTCTTCTCTTCGGCCTTCTGCAAGACCGCTGCGGTCCCGATGACCGTCAATTCCAGCGCTTCCGCTGTTTGTCGCGCTTTTAAATCGTCGAGTATGACAAATGCAGCATTGCATTCTTTGGCCAGAATGATCGATTCTGATTCTCCTGCTCCCAGGTTCAATCGGAGGGTTTTGACGGCAAGCTGATTTTTGGCCGTTCGTTTTTCGATCCAGCCTGCTTTCTCCACTTCCTCCGCACCAGGCTTTCCTTTGCCGCGAACGACCACTTCCCAATGAACGGCTTCAGGGATAACGATGGTCTGGAATAATGCGGATAATATTTCAAGTCTGCCAATTCGGCTCAACCCGATCAGGCATGACGAATCCGCTATGACCAATTCAGACATCGGCTAATTTCTCCATGTCCTTTTTGAGATCCTCCTGGGTGTACGGCATTCGTATGCCGAGCCGTTTGTTCATCTCAAAAAATTCCCAATGGCTGATCCCGCTTATTTCACAGGCTTTGCTCAAAGAGATGCGTTTGTGTTCGTAAAGAAACAGGGCGAACATCATTTTGACATCCTGGTTGATGGTGTCGGGGTCCAAGCCGGCCTGGGAGGCGACTGTTGATGGGAGTTCAAAGTTTATGGATAGTGAGTTCATTGATGTTTTCCTTTGGCTGGAAGTGCTTTTCGAAATTTAATGTTCTTGTTTTAGCGGTTTGTGAAAGTTTTCGCAACTCTGTCTATGTTCTCATCCAGTACAGAAAAGTTCCAGATACTCTTTGGCGCCCTTCTCCAACGCAACCCACTCGGCTTCGTCGGGAAGTTCGCTGGTTTTGAAGGGTTGGCCGGAACCGCCGCAGGGCAGATAGTGGAGGTCGAGGCGGTCTTTTTTTTTACTCCGGCGGGCGGCTTCGCCCGCCGAAGGCGCTTGGCCCGTGGTTTAAAACCACCGTCTTTCAGACGCCTTCTCTTTCAGTCGGCGGTTCAGTCCGCCGAGCTTTAATTCCACCAGCTTTCAGCTGGTGGTTGTTTATTAACGCACACGCCTTCACCGAGTCAACAGGCATTGAAAACGGCGCCTGCGCCGACGAAAGCCCTTCGCGAAAAATCCTTCCTAAGCGCCTTTTCCAATGGTAATAATAATGAAGGTCGATCCCCCAGGTCGGCGCTTTTTTCTTATCGACCCAGCGGCCGGGTGCGTCGCCAGGAATAAGGAGACCCATGAACAAAAAGCATACCGACATGACGGCGTCGAAAACGAATGCCATGCCGGAAGAAAAACACATCCTCGTGGTGGAGGACGACCGGGTATCGCGTTTATTGCTCACCAGCGTTCTGACCGGGGCGCGGTTTCGCGTGACGACCGCCCGGGACGGCAGGGAAGGCGTGGATCTGCTGTCCCGCATGGCGGCAAACGGCGAGCGGGTCGACATGGTGGTGACGGACATCATGATGCCCAACCTTTCCGGGCTCGATCTCATCGACGAGATGAAGCGCCTGGAGATCGACTGCCCGGTGGTCGCCGTCACCGCCTTTGGTGAAAAAGAGATCGTGGTGAATCTCTTGCGGAGAGGATGCGTTGAATTTATCGAGAAACCGGTGGATTGCAAGGAGATGATCCAGCGGGTCCGCGCGGTGTTCAGCGCAATGGACCGGGCAACGGCCATAAAGCGGCGACAGCGGCAGGACGAGCGGCGCCGCGACGGCATCGATCATCACGCCATGGCGTGCATGAAGGCCGAAATCGATTCGGCCATGATCGCCTATCACAGCCTCATCCGCTTGCCCGAGACCGGCCACAAGGTTAAAACGGCCTGTTTCAACCGTCCGCTGGCGGGACTGGGCGGCGACTTTGTCGGGATTCAGAATACCGAAGCGGGATGCGACATTCTGGTGGCCGACGTCTCCGGCCATGACCTGGGGGCGGCCTTTCATACCGTTCTCATTAAAACCCTGTTCTCTGAAAACAGCGCCTCCGGCGGCGACGGCGAAACGTTTTTTCATCGGTTGAACCGAAAGCTTCTGGGCAGCGACGACGACCATCGCATGTCGACCGCCTTGTTGATCCGATGCGATCTTGAAGCCCGAAGGGCAGAGGCCGTGTGCGCCGGACATCCGCCCTTCATTCACCTCGACGCCTCCGGCCGGATTCGCTGCGTTCACGAACTGAGGGGCGATATTCTGGGGGTGTTTGACGCCGTGGCGTTTTTTCCAGATCGGAAGAGC
>JAABTD010000235.1 GCA_011390065.1 Desulfobacteraceae bacterium | reverse complement strand
CAACCATTTTCCAAGGGTTTTGTCACAAAAACAGAAAATCCACCGACTAACGAAAAGGGAAAGACCGGTCCCCAAAAGGAAACCACCAATGGAAACCGCCGAGCACCCCGACAAACCGACACATCCCTCTCCCCTGGACCTCCTGATCTGGTGGGGCGAGACCCGCCTCCTGCATCCGACGGCAGCGGACCGGCTGGAATGGATCGCGGAGGGCTGGCGTGCTCGGCCGCCTTTAACCGATGTTTTGCGAAAGGAGATGGCGGCGCTCGAAACCGACATCCGACAAACGATCCGATTTCTGACCGGCCCCGACACCCTGGACCTCGACGACGAGGACTGGCCCGCCATCCACGCGCAGCTAAAAAACCTCGACCGGATCGTTTTTCTCATCGAAGCCCTGGATGCGTTCCCCGATGCGGATGCGGTTTTTCCCGATATCCACGAGCGCGCCGAAGAGATCTTCGGCGTGCTGATAACGGAACACGAATCCATCTGGATGCGGCTCATCCCCCTGAATGAACGCCGCCGTCAAACGCTGGCATACATCCCACCGGATGTACGCTATCTGTTTCCATGGTACGAAGAATGGTCCGACCTGCCCGGAGACGCTTTCGATTTCCTGGCCGATCATTGGGACGATATCGGCCTCGACCGGCTGTCGCCTGAAGAAGAAATCGAAGCGATGTCCGAATGGGCCCATGAGCTTCAAAACGATCCGGCGCTAGCGGACCACATTCGTCGGGAGGCTCACATTTTCCGCGCCATCAGGGCGGCGGCGACGGAAGACCTGCCCCGGACATCGTCCTCCGCCGCCGAAGATAAAACCGCGGCGCCGGGCGCGATCTCATCCGCCCATCCCATCCTGGATGGGCTCCGGAACATCTTCGCCGGACCGTCTCCCGTCAGACGCATCACGGCAACGGCCATCGGATGTCTCGCCCTTTTACTGGCGGTCTCCATCCCGTTCCGCAATGCCGATCCGCCCATGGATTCCTCATCCAAAACGCCCAAACGGTTCAGAGTCAAGCTTCCGGTCAGAGATCTTCACAACCCCGCTGAACCCGCCATCGAACTGAACGGATCACCCCTTTTCGACGCCATCCATTTCAGTCAATTCACTTTCGAAGCCGATCCAGAAACCACTGAGGCCGCACAAACAAGCGACCCCGAACCGACCGGACTCCCCCTCCAACGATACGATCTCACCCAACTGCGCCTCGCCGCCACCATCCGCTCCCGACAGGTCAACCGGGCGCTGGTGAAAACCCCCGACGGAAAAGGCTACATCGTAAGGAAAGGAACGCCCATCGGCCGCAACAACGGCTTCGTGATTGAAATTCAGAAAGACCGGATTGTCGTCGAGGAGAGCTTGGAGGGTGAAGAAGGGGAGGCGATTGTGCGGTGGGAGGTGTTGAGGTTGCCGGCGGGGGAAGAATCGGAACTCACCCCCCAAAATTCGGATTAATAAACTCCACCCGATCCCCCTTCATAATCACTGTTTCCCCATATTTTTGCGGATAGACAAAGCGGCCGTTCCGCTCAACGATCAGATCCACGTCGCCTTCCCCGAATTGTCTAATCAGGTCATCAAGAGTCGATCCTTCGGGGACGGGTTCTTCGAAGCCGTTGATGATGATATTGACAGTGTTATTGTTCATGATGCAATTCCTTGCACACCGGGCAATCCGGATTCGGTTCCACGTGGATTTCGCGAAAGCTCATGTCGAGGCCCTGGATGCAGAGCAGTCTTCCTTTGAGCATTTCGCCCGCGCCGGTGATGTATTTGATGGCTTCCAGACTTTGGATCGAGGCGATGAGGCCGGCGGTGGGGCCCAGCACGCCGGGTACGGGGCGATCCTTTCCGGAACGGCCCGTGAAAACACAGGCCAGACAGCCGGTTTCCCCCGGTATAAAGCTCGACACCATGCCGTCGAACCCGTCGATGCCGCCGTAGATGAAAGGAATCCCCCGGCTCACGGCGGCCCGGTTGAGGTGCAGCCGGGTCGCCATGTTGTCCGTGGCGTCAAGGACCAGATCGGCGCCGGCGATCAGCGTCGCGGCGTTGTCGGCGGTGATCGTCGTCGCAACGGGCCTGATGCGGCACTCCGGGTTGAGCGCAACGAGCTTTTTCCGGGCCGATTCCGTCTTGCTCCAGTCCAAATCCGCCGTGCGGTGGAGGATCTGGCGGTTCAGGTTCGACAGGGATACCCGGTCCCGGTCCGTGATGACCAGATCCCCCACGCCGGCAGCAGCCATGTACTGGGCCGATATGGACCCCAGTCCCCCGAGACCGGCGATGAAGACCGTCGCGGCCTTGAGCCGCCGCTGGCCCTCCTCGCCGATCCGGGGGATCATGATCTGACGAGCGTAGCGCTCTTTTTCGGAATCGGTGAGCATTTTGACAGGCGGTTCTTTCATGCTTCTCCAGATTCTTTCCGCAATCGCTGAAAAAGTGATTCAGCGATAAAGAATCCCGCCTCATGCCGCAACCGAAACATTTCATCAGATAAAGAAGGAAGCCTTCCTTCGCGTTTTGCCCGAAGCAAAACACCCAGCGCCCCAATGGGCTTCAATCCCATTGCCTTTGCTACGGCACGGCCATCCGCCTCATCCATCAATATGCCGGTAATATCCTTTTCAATGGCCAAGGCAATGGCAGCGGCTTCACCACGGTCAAGGTTCAGCGTCAATGACTGCCGGGCGGAAAGATTACCGACGGTTTCAACCTTGATCCATCCAGCATTCATGGCTTCCTGAATTCGTGTCATCTCAGGATAGTCATGTCCAACCCTCAATTCCGCCAGAACGTCTTCCGGAATGATTACATCCCGAAACTGGTCACGCAGCAAATGCAGCCGCTCAATGCTGGCGAGATTCCAGATTGGAGACGTGTTACTCACCACGGGCATACGTGATGTCGTCCTCAAGATCTTGCTCGGTGTAATGACGCGCAATTCCGCGCCGTCCTAACAACAAACCGAATTCAATTCGGTTCAGCGCCGTCAATTCCCGTGCCTTTCCGAAGGACAAAATCCCCCTGGCATAAAGCGCCAAAGCCAATTCCGTCTTCAACAACTGGTTTTGTTCGATTGCCGGCAAGCGGATCGCATTCGCGACCTCGTCTGGAATCTCAATAACCAAACTCATCAGGGCGTCCTTTCTTTTTCATAATAACCTAATATTCAAACGCCTTTCCTGACGATACACCAGGCATCACCCTACCGGCAAGCGTCAAAACCGTCGATGCCGCCAATAAATGGCGGGGGCATCCGTCATTTCCCTCCCGCGGCTTTCCTCTCCTGCAGCTTCATAAACACCCGCTCGCAGGTCAGGGGCAGCTCGTCGAACCGGATGCCCGTGGCGTCGTAGACCGCGTTTAAAATAGCCGGGATGGTGGGCATGATGGCGCCCTCCCCTACTTCTTTGGCGCCGAAGGGGCCGTTGGGCTCGTCGCTTTCCACGATGATGGCCTCCACCGACGGCATGTCCAGGGCCGTGGGCATCTTGTACTCGGCGAAGTCGGCGTTGATGACCCGTCCCCGGTCGTCGAACTTGACCTCTTCAAAGAGGGCCTCGCCCAGCCCCATGAAGACGGAGCCTTCCATCTGGCCTTCCACCGACAGCCGGTTGATGGCCCGGCCGCAGTCGTGGGCGTCGACCACCCGCTCCACGGTGATGTGGCCGGTCTCCATGTCCACGCTCACCTCGGCCGCCTGGGCCGAGCAGCCGTAGGCCGGCGATGTGCCCACCGTGGCGCCCTTGAACGTGCCGCCCAGCACCGGCGGCTTGTACTTGCCGGTCCCCACGATGGAACCTTTGGCCAGGTAGGCGATGCGGGCCGCCTCGTTGAAGGTGAGATGCTCGCCGTTGGGATTGTCGGTCCAGCCCCGGTGCTCCTTGATGTAACGGGTGCGCAGGGCCGAGAAATCGACGCTGCCGGACTTGAAGACAATCACGCCGTTGCGTATGTCCATGTCGCCGGCCGGGACCGAGAGTTCGTCCGCCAGCACCGCCAGCACCTGGGACTTCACGCTCTCGGCCGCCTCCTTGACGGCATGCCCCGTCATGAGGGTCTGGCGGCTGGAGTAGGCCCCCAGGTCGACGCCGAAGTCGGTGTCCCCCGACTGGAGCCGGACGCTTTCCAAAGGTATGCCCAGGGCCTCGGCGGCGATCATGGCGAATGTCGTGTCCGATCCCTGACCGATCTCGGCCGACGCCGTGTAGACCAGGGCCGTGCCCCCGTCCTCGGTGAGCTTGATCACCACGGTGCCGTGGTAGGTATCAGACCGGTAGATGGGGTATCCGGCGCCGGAGACGAAAAAACCGCAGGCCATGCCGATCCCTTTGCCCGGCGGGAGCTTGCCCTTTTTCTCGTTCCATCCGGAGCCGTCCCGGACCGCCTCGAGGCATTCCCGCATCCCCAGGCTGGACATGTTCAGCTCGTTGCAGGTGACGTCGCCGGTCTCCATCATGTTCTTGAGCCGGAATTCCACCGGATCGATGCCCAGTTCTTCGGCGATGGCGTCGAGCTGCTGCTCCCAGCAGGCCCGGGCCGCCACCCCCCCGTGGCCCCGCTGGGCCCCGCAGGCGGGTTTGTTGTTGTAGACCCGGTAACCGTCGTATTTCATGTTGGGCAGTTTGTAGGGGCCGCCCAGGAGCGATCCGGCGTAATACACCGTGGCGATGCCGAACGATGAATAGGCCCCGCCGTCCAGCCAGCACTCGTGCTTGAGGGCCATGAGGCGGCCGTCCTTTTTCACGCCGGTGGTCATTTTGTGGATGAATTGGTGCCGGGCGCGGCCGTACATGAAGACCTGTTCCCGGCTGTAATTCATCTTCACGGGCCGTCCGGTCTCTTTGGACAGGAGGCAGGCGGTCAGCTCCATGGGGTTGGCCGCGGCCTTGATGCCGAACCCCGCCCCCACGTAGGGTTTGACCACCCGCACCTTGCCCACGGGCAGGCCCAGGACCATGGCCACGGTCCGCTGAACGTAATGGGGCACCTGGGTGGAGGAATGGAGGGTCAGGTTGCCCGAAGCCCGGTCAAAGGAGGCGAGGCACCCCTGGGGCTCGATGAACGCGCCGTCCTGGCGCTTGTTCTTGAATGTGTCGGTGCGGATGAGGTCGCACTCTATGAACGCCGCTTCCACGTCGCCGAACTCCTGGTGGACCTCGGCGCAGAGATTGCCCGGATATTCGTCGTGGAGCTGGGGCGCGCCCTCGGCCGTAGCCTCCTCGATGGTGAAAACCGCCGGCAGTTCCTCGTATTCCACGTCGATGGCGCAGACCGCCGCCATGGCCGTTTCCAGGTCCACAGCGGCCACCGCCGCGACTTCATCGCCCACGTACCGGACCTTGTCCACGGCGAAGAGCGTCTCGTCGTACCGGGCCGGGCTGACGCCGTATTTGACGGCCCCGGCCTCTTTGGCGGTCACCACCGACCGCACCCCCGGCATCCGCCGGGCCGCCGAGACGTCGATCTTCTTGATCCTGGCGTGGGGGACGGGGCTCTGGAGGAGGGCGCCGTAGAGCATCCCCGGCATGGTCATGTCGTCGATGAAAACGGCCCGCCCCGCGGCCTTGGCCGGGGTGTCGATCCGCGTCTTCCGGCTGTTGATGACGGAGTAGTCACCGCTGTTTTGCTGGCTCATGATGGTCTCCTTATTGGCCGCTTTTGTCGCTTGCCGATTGGACGGCTTCCACGATCTTCTGGTACCCGGTGCACCGGCAGAGGTTGCCGGCGATGGCGGACCGGATCTCGCCTTCATCCGGTTTTGGATTGTTGTCCAGCAGGCTTTTGGCCGACAGGATCATGCCCGGAGAGCAGAACCCGCACTGGACGGCCCCTTTTTCCACAAAGGCGTCCTGGATCGGGTGGAGTCCGGCGTCGGTTTCGAGCCCCTCGATGGTGGTGATCCGCTTGCCGTGGGCCTGGACCGCCAGCACGAGGCAGGAATTGACCGGCCGGCCCTCCAGGATGACGGTGCAGGAGCCGCAGTCGCCGACCTCGCACCCTTTTTTGGTGCCGGTGAGCCCCAAATCGTACCGGATCACATCGGTGAGGGTCCGGTTGGGGTCCACGGCCACGTCGTATTCCCGGTCGTTGACAATCAGGTGGATGAACTGTTTCATGGTCGCGTCCTTTCCTTATGCCCGGTCCCGGGCTTCTTTCAGGGCCTTCGCGAGGGTTCGCCGCGTCAGGACCCCCACCATGGCCCGCCGGTATTCAGCCGATCCCCGGAAATCAAGGATCGGGGTGCAGTCGCCCATGGCCGCCTCGCCCGCCCGAGCAAACAGGGCGTCGTCGGGTTTTTCGCCGACCAGGACTTTTTCCGCCGAGGATGCCCGCAAATGGGTCGGTCCCACGCAGCCGAGCACCACCCGTGCGGTCTTGATCGTATCGTCGCCGGCCAGTTCGATATAGGAACATACATTGACCAGGTTGCAGTCCTGGGCCTTGCGGACCCCGATGTTGATGTAGCCGGCGCCGGCGGCGGGCGGCGGGACCGGAATCTTGAACCCCGTGATGAGATCGTCGGCCGCCATGATGGTCATGCCCGGTCCTTTGAAAAATTCGCCGATGGCCACGGTCCGTTCACCGCTTTTGTTGGTCACCCGCACCTCCGCGCCGTAGACCATCAGCGACGGCGGCAGATCCGCCGCCGGACGGGCCGAGCCCACATTGCCGCCGATGGTGGCCCGGTTGCGGACCAGGGGGGTGCCCAAAGCCCGGGACCCGGCCCGGAGGGCGGAGAGCTTTCCGGCGACGAGATCCGATTCAGCCAGATCGGCGACGGTGACGCAGGCCCCGATCCGGACATGGCCGTTTTCCCCGGCCATCTCCTTTAACTCCGCGATGTCGGCGATGGACACCACCTCCGCCGGGCAGACCACCCCCTTTTTCATGTTGACCATCAGGTCGGTCCCCCCCGCGATGACCCGGGCCTTGTCCCCGCGCTCGGCGAGGATGTCGCAGGCCTCCGCCGCGGTGGCGGGCGCGTGATAATCGAATTTGGGCAGCAACATGGTTTTTCTCCTGTTGAAATTGTGAATCTTTATCCGTCATTCTCCCGGTCGTCCGTTCCATACTGGACGGAAAACCGAAGGTTAATCCGATGGGCCGCATCCTTGAAATAATCCGACAGTGCGGGGATTTCCGCCTCCGGAACCTGGCGGCTCAACCCCACGGCCCAGACGGCGGCTTCAAAATCCCGCCGGTGCGTTTTCAGCGGTACGCCGAAGGCGACAACGCCTTCGATGTATTCTTCCAAATCCACGGCAACGCCGGTTTCCCTGACTTTCAGGATTGCCGACTTGAGGGCCTCCCGGTCCGTGGACGTTTTGGCCGTAAACCGTTTGGGGGTCATCTCCGCCAGCAGCGCGTCGATCCTTTCATCCGGGAGCTGGCACATGAGCACCTTCCCCGCCACGCCCGCCAGCAGCGGCAGCCGCATGCCGATTTCCGACGAGATCTTGAGATCGTAAGCCGTATCCACCTTATCCACGATGACCGCCCGATGACCGGACCGGATGCCCAGAAACGCCGACAGCTTGGTCTTGGCGTTGATCTCCTCCAAAAACGGATGGACCGTCCGAATGAGATCGGAGCTGCCCCCGGCGGCATTGCCCAGAACGAACAGTTTCGACCCCAGCCGAAACAACCCGTTGGGATCGCGCTCCAGCACATCCAGATCCGAAAGATGGTGGAGGATATAGAAGATGGTGCTTTTGTTGAGGCCGAGTTCCCGGGCGATGTCGTTGATTCCCATGGCCTGCTTCTTCCGGGCCATCAGATCGAGGATGGCGAAACATTTATCGATGGCGGGGACGCGTTTGGGGTTGGTGGTCATGGGCAATGGCCCTTTGTGGCGGTTGTGCTGATTTTGTTCTTTATATCGAACTTCTGTTCTCTATATAATAAGA
>JAABTD010000234.1 GCA_011390065.1 Desulfobacteraceae bacterium | reverse complement strand
CCTCATGGGATATGCCATTGGCGCGGCCGGCATCGAGGCGGACCCGGATCACGCTGTCTTTCCGCGGGTCAATACGGAGACCTGGTACGGCGCCACCGAAAAGATCAAGATGAAAATCCCCATGTTCACCGGCGCGCTGGGCTCCACCGAGATCGCCCGGAAAAACTGGGATCATTTCGCCGTGGGCGCAGCCGTCAGCGGCATCAGCCTGGTCTGCGGAGAAAACGTCTGCGGCATCGATCCCCAACTGGAGATCGATAAACACGGCAAAGTGGTGGAATCTCCCGACATGCGCCGCCGGGTGGAGGCCTACCGCCGGTACCATTCCGGCTATGGCGACATCATGGTCCAGAGCAATGTCGAAGACACCCGGTTGGGCGTGGCCGAATACGTCATTGAAAAACTGGGGGTGGAAAGCATCGAGCTGAAATGGGGCCAGGGCGCCAAATCCATCGGCGGCGAGATCAAAGTGGATTCCCTTGATCGGGCCATTGAACTGGCGCGGCGGGGCTACATCGTCACGCCGGACCCCAGCAAGCCCTCCAACCAGACCGCCTTCCGGGATGGATCCATCAAGGAATTCGAGCGCCATTCCCGGGTGGGATTTCTGGATCAGGAAGGCTTCATGCGGGAGGTGGACCGGGTCCGCCAGTTGGGGGCCAAACGGGTGACCCTCAAAACCGGCGCCTATCCCATGCGGGAGCTGGCCATGGCCATCCGCTGGTCGTCGGATGCCCGCATCGATCTCCTGACCATCGACGGCGCTCCGGGCGGCACCGGCATGAGCCCCTGGCGGATGATGTCGGAATGGGGAGTGCCGGCCATTTACCTTCACAGCATGGCCTATGAGTTGTGCCTCCGCCTGGCCCGGAAGGGGGCGTTTGTGCCGGACATCGCCTTTGCCGGCGGTTTCTCCTCGGAAGATCATATTTTCAAGGCCCTGGCCCTGGGCGCCCCCTTCTGCAAGGCGGTTTGCATGGGGCGGGCGCTGATGATCCCCGGCATGGTGGGCAAGAACATCGGCCGCTGGCTCAAGGGCGAGGATGGCGGACTTCCCTCCACGGTTTCAAAGTACGGCGCCTCCAAAGAGGAGATCTTCGTCACCTACGAAAAGCTGCGGTCTCAGTACGGCGACGAGGTCGAAAACTTCCCCCTGGGGGCCATCGGCATCTACAGCGCCTCGGAAAAACTCCGGGTCGGCCTGCAACAGCTCATGGCCGGTTCCAGGAAATGGCGGACCCATCTCATCACGCGCCAGGAGCTGGCGTCCCTCACGGAGGAGTGCGCCAAGGTCACGGGCATTCCCTACATCATGGATGCCTATCGGGAAGAGGCTCTGGCGGTGATCGACGCCTGACGCCGGATATGAACCAGAATGGCCGGGATGGTTTTGGACATCCCGGCCATCCGGGTTCGAACTCACACACTCCAATTCGGCGTTATTCAGTTAAAATGCCTTCCGCCGAATCTGGAGGCGTTGCCAGTTCTTCGTCCGGTTCGGGCGGCGCAGACGCTTCGATCTCAGCCGGGGGTTCAGGAATTCCCAGCGCGGCCCTGAGCATCATCACGATTTTCTCATTGCCTTTCCTTTCGGCAACCTGCAGGGGATCAACGCCTCTGAATGCGGCATCCGCATCCGCCCCGTGTTCAACCAGCATCCGCACGATGTCCGGATTCCCGGCGCCCACCGCTGCGTGAAGCGGCATAAAGCCCTCGTTGTCCCTGACGTTGACGTCGGCCCCTTTGGCCAACAACAACGCCGCCAGATCGGCATGGCCTCCGCCGGCGGCGTAAAGCAGCGCCGTCGATCCGGTGGGGTCCGTCTCATCCACCGGCGTTCCCTCCGCCAGTTGCGCTCCCACCGCCTGAACATCGCCCTTCTGGGCCGCGGTCATCAGTTTCTCCGTTGAATCCGTGCATCCGGCGGCGGCAAGCATGGTCATGAGAGCCGCAAACAAAATCGCGAACTTTTGCTTCATTCTTACAGACCTTTCTGTTTTGGGTTGGGATCTGATTTTTGAAAAAAATGCTGACACACCATAGAGATTCTTAAAACCAAATTCAATAGTTTTTCTGATGACAACCCGCGGTGAATCGGCGTCGTCTTGAACCCGATGGCGCCGAAACGCGGGATCATCCATCCCTGCAAAAACACTCCTTTGCATTTGGGAGATTTAAGGGTTAAACTGAAAACACCATAATAACACGACCCGGTTGTTTGCAACCCCTGCGATGCAGGGAGAAGGAGACAGAGACCATGGCGACTGAAAAGACGACGGTTTTTGAAAAAGCAGCGGTTCTGGAAAGCCCCTTTGAGGCTCAGGTGGTTGCGTCCATATTGGAAGACGAGGCCATCCCCCACCTCGTCCGTTCCTACCACGACACCGCCTATGACGGTCTGTTCCAGATGCAGAAAGGATGGGGTGAAATCCGCGCCCGGTCAAGGGATGCCGACCGGGTCCGGGAAATTCTGGACTTGGTCAGATCCGATAATCATGATATAAGCAATGAGTATGAACCAAACGATTAAATGGCTGAATCGCAACTCTAAAACAGCACATCATCACATCGCAAGGAGGTCGGCATGACGGATTTCAAAAACGCTCTTCGGGTGGGACGCACGCCCAACGTTCAAAAATTGTTTCCCAACTCCCAGGCATTGCTGGTCAGCGGGAAGTACATCGATCTGGCCATGCTCGCCAAAGGGAAAGCGATCTGTCTGGCGGCCAACGGCAGAAATCATCTCATCATTCGGGGCGCCCTGAAGGCAGCCCAGCGGGCCAATTCCGTTCTCATTATCGAGATTGCCCGGTCCGAAGGCGGCGCCAGCGCCTACTGCGCCGTCAATTACTGGAACATGGCCCGGCAAGTGGACGCCCTGTGCAATGAGATGGGCATCACCGTTCCGGTGGCCGTCCACGCGGATCACTACGGCATCAAAAAGGAATCCGACATCGTTCCAGCGGAAAAGGAAATCCCTTCGCTTTTCGATTTCGGCATCACCTCCATCGCCCTGGACGCCTCTCATATGCCCGACGACGAGAATTTGCTGGCTTCCATCCGCCTCAAAAAACAGGTGCCCGATTGGGCCGGCTACGAGACCGAGGTTGGCGAGATCAAAGGAAAATCCGGCCTTTCCACGGTTGAAGAAGCATCCTATCTGATCAAAGGGCTCAACGCCCATGGCATCTTCCCCAACTGGATCGCTCTGAACAACGGCACCAGCCACGGCATCGAGGAGAGCGACACCGGCATTCAGGTGGATCTGACCGCCGATATTCATGAAACCCTGACCCCCTACAAGGTCTCCGGCGCGCAGCACGGCACATCGGGCAACAGCTCCGACCGGCTCCGCACGATCGCTGAAACCACCCGCACCACCAAGGCCAATGTGGCCACAGCCCTCCAGATGATCTCCTGGGGCGTCGAAGTCAACGACTACGGCAATGCCATTCTCGACGCCGAAGGCAATTTCAGCAAGGTCGAAGGGCAAGGCGTCGGGGAGGATCTCTGGAAAGAGATGGTCGACTATGCCGAGGGCAAGGGGTGGAAGAAGGGGGATTATAAAAAGCTCAACCTTCCCTTTGAAAACAAGATTCTCGGACAGCCCGAACCCGTCCGGGAGCGGATGGCCAAGGCTGTGGAGGACTTTGCTTTCAATATGATCGCCAACGTTTTCAACGCACGGGACACGGCCGACATCGCCATCGACGCCATCCTCAAGGCCGGTTCCTGCGATCCGGGGCCCAAAGCCGAACGGATCGAAACCCCCGGCGACTGGACCGAAGAAAAGATTCGGAAAAACGCGCCGATTCAGTCCGACAAAGGGCCCAAGGGCGATTTCGACGACTGATCCATGCGCCGGAAAATCTACTGTCCCTATTGCGGGTCCCGGCTGGCGCGCCGGTACGCCGAAGGCCGGGACCGCCTTTTTTGTGAGCCCTGCGGCGGTCCCTTCTACGAAAACCCCATCCCGGCCGCCTGCACGGTGGTGGTGGACGCCGCCGGGCGTCTCCTGTTGGCCCGACGCAAGGTGGCGCCCAAGGCGGGAGAATGGCGCCTTCCCGGCGGATTCATGGAGCTGGGAGAGACCCCGGAAGAATGCGCCCTCCGGGAACTTCAGGAAGAGACCGGCTTGTCGGGCGGCATCCGGCGACTCATCGGCGTCGCAGCCAATACCAGCCGAATGTATGACACCGTCCTCCTGGTCTGTTATCTCATCGACGAGTTCGAGGGCGCGCCTGTGGCCGGCGACGACGCTTTGGATGCGGCCTTCTTCCCTCCGGAGCGGATGCCGAGGGCCGCGTTCAGGGCCCACCGGCATTTCATCCGGAAGCACATGCGTTACGGCGCGCCTTTACAATCCCGGGATTCAATGGTAGGCAATGACGTGAATTAAGTGGACGGATGACATTCGCATCGACTCCAGGAGCCGAAAATGGATTACATTAAAATACGGTTTGGCGATGATTTGGAACAGTTCGATTGTGATTTTGAGCAAACCATCCAGGGGATGTTCCGGTCCATGAGTCCGGTTTTCCGGCTGGCCCAGCGCTCGTGGCGACCCCAGATGGATATCTATGAAACCCCGCAGGAGATTGTGGTGCTGGCGGAGGTCGCGGGCGTCGAAAAGGACGATCTCGAAGTTGAGATCAGCAATCGGGCGGTAAAAATATCCGGCCATCGCCCGCCCGGACCCCGGGGCGAAAACGCCACCTATCGGCTGGCGGAGATCCAGTATGGGCGCTTTGAGCGCATGCTGTTTCTTCCTGTTCCCATTGACCCTGAAAAAGTGACGGCCTCCTTCAGCAACGGATTCCTGACCGTTCGGCTGGCCAAAAAGCCCCGGGATCGGGACAAGATTTGCAAGGTTCCCATTTCAAGCGGATAATCGAGCCGGGTCGTTGCCCACGCGTTCACCTGAAAGTTCTTCGTGACCGTTAACCGATTTTGGAGGTATCCATGCCGCAACCGTCGAATCCCGACCTTGAAGTCGATACAGATAATTTGCCGGAAACGCTGCCCATCCTGCCGATTTTCGATTCCGCGCTCTTTCCGAAAATGGTCCTCCCCCTGGTGGTGATGCAGGGGGAATCGGTGAAGCTGGTAGACGAGGCCATGAACAAAGATCGGATGATCGGACTGGCGGTGGGGCGCAAGCCCGAAGAGAGGCGGGAAGTAACCGCCGAAGACCTCCACGGCCTCGGGGTCAGCGCCTTGATCATGAAAATGGCCAAAAACGACGACAACCGGGCCCAGTTGCTGGTCCAGGGACTGAGCCGTTTCCGGATTCTCGAATTCACTGAGACCACCCCCTACTTCCGGGCGCGTATCGAGCACCTCAAGGACGAAGAGGTCCGGGACAACGAGGTGGAGGCCTTGACCACCAACATTCTCAACCAGTTCCGCCGAATCGTCGAACTCTCTCCCGGATTGCCCGACGAGATGGCCGCCATGGCCAAATCCATCGAGGAGCCGGGCGTTCTGGCCGACATGATCGGCTCCACCATCAACACCGGACCCGAAGAAAAACAGAAGATCCTGGAGACCCTCAACGTCAAGGAACGGCTTCGGGAAGTCAACCGGCAGATCAACCATCAGCTGGAGATTCTGGAACTGGGCGACAAGATCCAGACCCAGGTCAAGGGGGACATGGATCAGCGGCAGAAGGAGTATTACCTCCGTCAGCAGCTCAAGGCGATTCAGGAGGAACTTGGAGAGAAGGATGAAACCAGCGTCGAGGTCGAGGAATATCAGGCCAAGATTGAAGAAAAGGACCTGCCCGAGGAGGCCAAAAAGGAGGCCGATCGGGAACTGAAGCGGATGTCCCGGATGCATCCTTCCGCCTCGGAATACACGGTGGTCTCCACCTATCTTGACTGGATCACCACCCTGCCCTGGAATGAATCCACCCCCGATGTCCTTGATATCAAAAAAGCCCGGAAAGTCCTGGATGAAGATCATTACGGTCTGGAAAAGGCCAAGCAGCGGATTGTCGAATACCTGGCCGTCCGGAAGCTCAATCCGGAATCCAAGGGGCCGATTCTGTGTTTCGTCGGCCCCCCGGGCACCGGCAAGACCTCCCTGGGGCGGTCCATCGCCCGGGCATTGAACCGCAAGTTCGTGCGCATCTCACTGGGCGGGGTCCGGGACGAGGCCGAGATCCGCGGCCACCGTCGCACCTACGTGGGCGCCATGCCGGGCCGCATCATCCAGGGCATCCGTCGGGCCGAGTCCAATAACCCCGTCTTCATGCTCGACGAGATCGACAAGGTGGGATCCGATTTTCGGGGCGACCCGTCTTCGGCGCTTCTGGAGGTACTTGATCCGGAGCAGAACTACACCTTTTCCGACCACTACCTGGACATTCCCTTTGACCTGTCCAAGGTGATGTTCATCACCACGGCCAACATTCTCGACACCATCCCGCCGGCCCTCCGGGACCGGATGGAGGTGCTCAAACTCCTGGGCTACACCGACGAAGAGAAGGTCAAAATCGCCAATCGATTCCTGATCCCCCGGCAGAGGGCTGAAAACGGTCTGAAGGCGGATCAAATCACCTTCACCCGGGGCGCTATCCAGAACCTCATCAGCGACTACACCCGGGAAGCGGGGCTCCGGAACCTGGAACGGGAGATTGCCACCGTCTGCCGGGGAGCCGCCACTAAAATCGCTGAAGGAAAGACCCAGGCCGTCCGGATCAAGGCGACCAACCTTTCGTCCTATCTGGGCCCGATACGGTTCACCTCGGAAACGTCCGAGCGCACCTCGACGCCGGGCGTGGCCACGGGGCTGGCATGGACCCAGGCCGGAGGGGAGATCCTCTTTGTGGAGGCCACGGCCATGAAGGGAAACAAGAACATGATCCTGACGGGACAGCTTGGGGAGGTGATGAAGGAATCGGCCTCCGCCGCCCTCAGCTTTATCCGGGCCAACGCCAAAAGCCTGGGCATCGACGAGGACTTTTTTGCCGACCACGACATCCACATCCATGTGCCCGCCGGCGCCATCCCCAAGGATGGGCCGTCGGCCGGAGTCACCATGCTCACGGCCCTGGCGTCGTTTCTGACCGGCAAGACCGTAAAGGACCGGCTGGCCATGACCGGGGAGATCACCCTGCGGGGCCAGGTGCTGCCCGTAGGGGGCATCAAAGAGAAAATGCTGGCGGCTCACCGGGCCGGCATCGAGACGGTGATCCTCCCCAAACGGAACAAAAAGGATATCGAGGATGTCCCCAAAAAGGTGCAAAAGGACATTCAGTTTCTGTTCGCCGACTCCATGATGGATGTTATCAAAATCGCACTCGAAAAATAGGAAAATCAGATGACGCGATCCGTTGCGGCGATGTTGCCCGAGTCATGCCGCCTCCGCGACTATGGCGCGGGGGTGCTCGTGAGCGCTTTTGCCTTGCTGACCTTCGGCTGCGCCCACCAGACGCTGCCCGATTCCGGTTCGATGGCGGCGGTTAAAGTCCCTCCTGTCTCAAAACGGGGAACGCCTCCTGCGCGCATTCCCGGATATCCCGCCCCCTATAAAGTGCTGGAAAGGTGGTATCAACCGCTGCCCAGCGCAGATGGGTTTCAGGAGGAGGGCATCGCCTCCTGGTACGGCCCCGCCTTTCACGGCCGCCCCACCTCCACCGGCGAAATTTACGACATGCACGGCGTTACCGCCGCCCACAAGACGTTGCCTCTCAACACCAGGGTCCGGGTCTTCAACCTGGAAAACCGGCGATACATCGACCTGCGCATCAACGATCGCGGACCGTTCGTGCCGGGCCGCGTCATCGATCTTTCCTACGGCGCGGCGCTTCGCTTGGGCATGGCCGGGGGAGGGCTGGCTCCGGTTCGGGTGGTGGCCCTGGGCCCACCGGTCCAAAAAACGGTTTCTAACAAAAGAAACAACGCTTTCGCACCGATTGAGCGGAA
>JAABTD010000052.1 GCA_011390065.1 Desulfobacteraceae bacterium | reverse complement strand
ACCATGTCGAACCGGTCCAAATGGGGGTTGTCAAAGAGCGGGTCCATGGTCGCATCGAAGACCTCCCGGCTGTCGGTTACCAGCAGGGGAGACGGTTCCGCGTCCGCGGCCCAGAGGCAGGACCAGGCCCATAGCCGGCGGTCGGTCATGTGGGCGCCGAGGTCTTCGACCGGCGGGGCCATGGCGGGGCTGCCGGCATCCGATTCACCGTGGATGCTTTTCAAAAGAGAGACTTCCAGATCCCGGAGGCCGGCGAAGCTGCGGTTGATCTCACACTGTTCCTGATCGAAGGCCTGGGCCACGGAGAGAAAGAGCCGGGCGGCAAAGACCGGATCGGTCGTTTCTCCGGTGGGCTCCGCTTTTGTCCACTGCTTGATCTGGGAGCGGATCCGGGAAAGGGAGGCGTCTTCGAAAAAGGGGATTTGCCCATGCTGGGATTGAAAAAAGGCCAGGGGGCTGCCGCCATGGCGTTCAGCCCAGGCCCTGTAATCGGCCACCGCCCGGTTCAGGCGCTCTTCGTTTCCCTGGAGCGGCGTTCGGATCTCCAGAAGCCCGGCATCCGCCTGTCGTTGCAGTGTTTCCGGCAAGGGGACGTCGGATGGTCGGTAGAGGGCTGCCCTGCTGAACAGCGCGGACAGGGCCGCTGCAGTGGGTTCGGACATATACGTGAAGGGAAAAAATATCGGGAGCATAAATCTCCTTACAGGGTTGAAAAGGGTTAGTCTATCCGGGGGTCGCGCGGGGTGACGCCCAGGGTTTCAATTTCAGCTCGGAGGCGGTCGGCCCGGTCCCAGTTTTTTTCGCGGCGGGCGGTCTCCCTTTCACGGAGGAGCGCCTGGATTTTCTCATCATCGGGGACCGGTTCGAAGTCCATAATGTTGAGGACCGCGTCGAGGTTCCGAAAGGCAGTCAGCACTTTTTCCGCCCCGTCAGCATCGATCCCCCCCTGGGATATCAACAGGTTGATCTTCCGGACGTTCTTGAACAGCGAAGCCAGGGCTGCGGAAATGTTCAGATCATCGTCCATGGCGGCAACAAATCCCTGGCGGATATCATAAAGGAGCTGATCCAGTTCGGCGCAGGGGACCCCGGCCCGGATGTTGAGCAGCGCCCGGATGCAGGTGTTGAGTCGTTTCAGTGCGCTCCAGGCTGCGTCGAGACGTTCCACTGAAAAGGCCACCGGCTTCCGGTAATGGGTGGAGAGGAGCCAGTACCGGATCACCTCTCCGCCGTAGCCTTGGGCGGCCAGGCTGTCCAGGGTCTGGCCGTCTTCGTTGTCCCCCAGCTTTTTGCCGTCCACCAAAGCCCGGTCGCAGTGGAGCCAGTACCGGGCCAGGGGCTTTCCCGTCAGCGCCGTTGCAATGGCGATCTCGTTTTCATGGTGGGGAAAGATCAGTTCCCGGCCGCTGGTGTGGATGTCGAAGCTTTCCCCCAGGTATTTCATGGCCATGGCGGCGCACTGGAGATGCCAGGAGGGGCGGACGTTGCCCCAGGGCGTCTTGACGTAGATCCCTCGCTTGAGTTCCGAG
The DNA here is from genome assembly GCA_011390065.1 of Desulfobacteraceae bacterium. GTDB lineage: Bacteria > Desulfobacterota > Desulfobacteria > Desulfobacterales > JAABSP01 > JAABTD01. The sequence continues at coordinate 23,413 of JAABTD010000052.1, read as the reverse complement.
AGCCGGGACCGCTTGAGGAGGGTGAAATCCCGGGGGTTGTCTTTTTCGTATTCGTCCAGATCGACGGTGGCCCCCAGTTTGATCTTGTTCAGGTCGATCCCCGACAGCCGTCCATATTCCGAAAAACGGGAAATGTCGAAATAGAGCGACCGGAGCTTCTCGTAGGCATATCCCTTCTTGACCAGTCGATCGGCCAGGGCGACCATGTCGTCCACATGTTCGCTGGCCCGGGGGTAGTGGGACGCCGGCCTGACCCCCAGAAAATCCAGGTCTTTTTTAAAGGCCGCGATGTGTCGGTCGGTGAATGGGGTCAGATCCGATCCCTCTCTTTCCGATCCTTCGATGGTCCGGTCGTCGAAGTCGGTGATGTTCATGACATGATCCGCCGCATACCCCCGGTATTCGAGGTAGCGGCAGATCAGATCGGAAAAGAGGAACCGCCGGTAGTCGGCGGGATGGAGCCGGGCATCGGCGGTGGGACCGCAGGAGTAGACCGAAGCCTTGCCCGGCGACAGCGGCTGAAAGACGTCTTTTTTCCGGGTCAGGGTGTTGAACAGCTTCAGGTCGATGGTTTCCCGGACCGTGAACAGCGGCGTGCTCAAGTACCGCTCCCCGCTGTCCGGGAAAACGACCACCACCGTGCCTTCGGTCATTTCAGCCGCCGCCCGGCGGGCGATCACCAGAGCCGCACCGCTACTCATCCCCACGAAAAGTCCCTCTTCTCTGGCCAGCCGGCGCGTCATTTCAAAGGCTTCCTCATCATCGATATTGACCTTTTCGTCCAGCCGATTTTTTTCGTAGATTTCGGGGCAGTAGGCCTCCTTCATGTTCTTGAGTCCCTGGAGCTTGTGACCCAGATAGGGCTCCACCCCGATGATGCGGATGGCGGGGTTGTACTCCTTGAGTCGCCGGGAGAGACCCATGAGGGTGCCGGTGGTCCCCATGGCGGCGACCAGGGCCGTGATGCTGCCGCCGGTCTCCTCCCAGATCTCCCGGGCCGTGCCATGGTAATGGGACTGCCAGTTGGCGGGGTTGTTGTACTGGTCCGCCATGAAGTATCGGCCGGGATTTTCCCGGGCCAGCCGGTATACCTCTTCGATGGCCCCATCGGTGCCCAGATGGCCCGGCGTCAGGAGGATCTCGGCGCCGCGGGCTTTTAGGATCTTCTGGCGCTCGATGCTGGCGGCCTCGGACATGGCCAGCAGCAGCCGGTATCCTTTGACGGAACAGACCAGGGCTAAGCCGATGCCGGTGTTGCCGCTGGTGGCCTCGATGACGGTCTTTTCAGAGGTCAGTTCCCCGGATCGCTCACCGGCTTCGATCATGGCGAGGGCCGGTCGGTCTTTGATGGATCCTCCGGGATTGAAGTATTCCAGTTTTGCCAGGAGTCGAACCCGGCTGTTGGGGTTGAGCTGCCGGATCTCCACCAGGGGGGTGTTGCCGATGGCGTCCAAAATCGAATGGTTCATATTGCATTCCCTATCCTGGTGAGATGCTGCCGGTCGAGATGGGACCGGATCACTTCCCAGACCGCCTCTTCGGGCATGGCCCCGTCGATGACCCGGAACCGGTCCGGTTCTTCCCGGGCAAGGGCCAGGTATCCCGCCCGGATGGCTTCATGAAATTCAAGAGCCTCTTTTTCGAATCGCATCTCCCCGTGGGAGCGGGCCCCGGCGTCGACCGCCAGCCAGGCCCGGGCCAGCCCGGCCGGGGCCGACATATCAAAAAGAAAGGTGAGATCGGGTTTAAAGGATCCCAGCAGGAGCCGGTAAAGATCGAGGATCAAAGTCCGGTCGATCCCCCGTCCTGCGCCCTGGTAAACCACGGTGGCATCGAAATACCGGTCGCAGAGCACCGTTGATCCCTGAGACAGGGCGGGTTTCACAAAGGTTTTCACATGCTGGACCCGATCGGCCATATAGAGGAGCAGTTCCGAATGGGGATTGAGTTCCTCGTTCTCCGGGTCCAGAAGCAACGCCCGGATTTTGGCGCCGATGGGGGTGCCGCCCGGCTCACGGGTCGAACAAACATCAATGCCTTGATGGCGCAGGTAAGCGTCGGCGCGTCGGATCTGGGTGGACTTGCCCGAGCCTTCGATGCCTTCAAAAGTGATAAACACTAGTTTTCCGGTTCCTCCTGGGGTTTTCCCCTGTAGAAATGACGGCCGAGCAGGTTGTGATAAGGGGTCCACGCGGCGCTCGGATCGTGGGCGGCCATGAACTCCCGGATGCCGTTGACTTTGGCGTCCATATCGTCAATGTGATTGAGCAGCACCGCCTCAATGGTCTTGGGGGGTTCGGGGGAACCGAATTCCCGGCTGCCGTGGTGGCTGACGATCAGGTGTTTCAGCATCACGGACAGGTTGGGGGGGAATCCGTCTATGGCCCGAATCTTCTCCTCGATCATCTGGCATCCGATCACGATATGGGTCAGCAGACGGCCTTCGTCCGAGTAGTCGATCTTGTACCGGTATTCGAATTCCCGGATCTTGCCGATGTCGTGGAGAATGACGCCGGTTAAAAGCAGGTCCATGTCGAGTCCGCTGTAATGTCCGGCGAGCCGATCCACCAGGATGGTCATGGAGAGGGTATGCTCCAACAGACCGCCCAGATAGGCGTGGTGCATCCGCTTGGCGGCAGGCGCGGTTTTGAGGCGCTCAACGAATCCGGCGTCGCCCCAGAAGGCGGACAGGAGCTGCTTCAGATGGGGGTTTCCAATGCCGTCGGCGATTTTGACCAGTCGGTCGAACATGGCGTCGATGTTCCGGGGCGTGCTGGGGATAAAGTCCCCGGCCGTCGCTTCCGCGGCAGGGAAGATTTCCATGGACTGGATGACCACCTGGGGTCGGCCCTGGTATTCCGAAGCATTCCCCCGGATGCGGACGAATTCCGCCGCCGCCATGGCGAGGGCGACTTCGTCCGCGTTGTCCCACACAACCCCCCGGAGCAGGCCGGTTCGGTCGGCGAGGGTCACGTTGAGAAAGGGGTTGCCGTCCTTTTTCCGTCCCAGGGTCTTTTCCTGAAGCGCGAACACGTCCTCCACCAGATCTCCGGGTTTGATGGCGTTGATGAACTGCTGTTTCATTCTGCGAAGGCGCTTTCCAGATCCCAGTCCTTGAGGATTTCCAGCATTGGGTGGTCCGTGATGTCGCATTGGATGGGCGTCACGGAGATATGGTGCTGGGACAGGGCGGTCCAGTCGATGTCCATATCCGAATCGAAGGTCTGGATAGCGTTAGCGTCGCTGCCCAGCCAGTGGTAGGGCCGATCTCTGGGATCGACCCGCTTTTCGAAATAGTCGGAGATCTGGGCGATCCCCTGCCGGCTGATGCGCACCCCTGCAATGCGGGCGGGCGGCAGGTCTGGGACGTTGACGTTGAGAACGACGCCGAAGGGGAGCCCGGTTCGATGAACCCGCTCCGCCAGGGAGAGGGCGAAGTCCGCGGCGGTGTCGAAGTGGCGGACCTCGAAAGCGTTGATGGAGACCGCGATGGCGGGGATGCCGTAAAGGGCCGCCTCTCTGGCCGCCGAAACGGTGCCGGAGTAATGGATGGCGATGCCCACATTGGCCCCCGGGTTGATGCCCGATATCACCAAGTCAGGCTTTGCCTCCAGGATTTCGAGAATCCCCAGCTTGATGCAGTCTGCCGGGGTGCCGTTCACGGCATGGCCCGTGGCGCCGTTGAACCGGATCTCCGCGGTTCTAAGGGGCGAATGGAGGGTGATGCTGTGGCTGACGGCGGATCTTTCGCGGTCGGGCGCCACCACCACCGTTTCATGGCGAAGGGACAATCGCCGGTGGAGGGCCCACAGGCCATCGGCATAGATGCCGTCATCGTTTGTCAGCAGGATCTTCATTGCTTCAACACTTCCACTTGTCCAGGCCTTTTTCCTTTCCCCTTTGCCGGGAAAATTTGCGACGCGTCTTGATTTTTTTCCTGGATTGAGGTTTATACTCTAATTTTACGCTGGGTTCAACCTCGGATTTCACCAAGGAGCGGATGCGACCTTCCTGTCCAAAAGCGGTGCGGGCCCTCTGTTTGATGATGATGGCGCTGATGATGACGGCGGCAGTCCTCCTGTGGCCGCCCATCAGCGGTCCCCGGGCCGCTGAATCGTCTCTGGCGGAACTCCCCCCGGATGTTCCCTGGCATATCGAGGCGGACGAGGTCGAATATGACCAGGCCAAAGACCGCTATATTGCCCGGGGGAACGTGACGGTTCGGCAGGGCGACCGGACCTTCCGGGCGGACCGGATCCTCTTTGACAACAAGACCATGACCATCGTGGCCGAGGGGAGCGTGGTGGCCGCCGCCGGCGAGGATGTGTTGACCGGGGAGCGGGTGGAGATTCATTTGCCGTCGGAGACGGGCGTTATCCTGGACGGGGCCCTGTTTATGGAACAGGAGCATTTCCGGATTGCGGCCAGCCGGTTGGAAAAAATCGGGGAGGCGTCCTATCGGGCGGATGACGCCAGCCTGACCACATGCGACGGCGATGTCCCGGCATGGAAGATCACCGGCAAGACGGTGAAGGTGACCATTGAAGGGTACGGGGTGGTCACCCACGCGGCGTTGTGGGCCAGAAACGTCCCGGTGTTTTACACCCCCTATCTGGTGGTCCCGGTGAAACGGGAGCGGCAGACGGGTCTGCTTTCCCCGCGCATGGGATACAGCGACCGGAAGGGGGTGGAATACGCTCAGCCTTTTTTCTGGGAGATCGGCGAGAGCGTTGACGCCACCTTGTACAGTCATGCTATGACCAAGCGCGGTGTGCGGTGGGGGGGCGAATACCGGCATATGCTCAGTGAAAAGACCCATGGGACGGCGATGGTCGACTACCTTTCAGACCGGAAGACGGACGACGGCGGAAGGAACGCCTCCGACAAATGGGGATATCCGGACGACGGGGTGATCCGGCCCAATTCGGAGCGGTACTGGTTCCGAATGAAAGGCGACGGGGATCTGCCCTGGGGGTTTGACGGCGTCCTTGACCTGGACGTGGTGAGCGATCAGGATTATCTCCATGAATTCAAGGACGCCTACAGTGGATTCAAAGATGCCGACGCCGCGTTTTACCGGGTCTTCGGACGGGGACTGGACGATTACAACGATCCGGTTCGGATCAACCGGGTGCGGGTGCGCAAGGCCTCTGCCTGGTACAGCTTCAACGCCGGTGCGAGGTGGTACGACGATGTGATCCAGCGCCGGTGGGGGGCGGGGGGCGACCGGACCCTCCATCAACTTCCTTATCTCCGGTTCGACACGGTAAAGCGCCGCTTCGGGGAGACGCCTTTTTTCTGGCAGGCGGACACCGCCTATGTCGATTTTTATCGGGAAGAGGGACTTCGGGGCCGCCGGCTCGATCTTCATCCCCGGGTTTTCTGGCCTTTGAATTACAAACAATATGTCACGGTCGAACCCTCCCTGGGGTTCCGGGAGACGGTCTGGCATCTGGACGAACGGGCCCCCTATGATTCACCGGAGACCCGGTATGACCGGACCCTGAGCCGGGAACTGTTCGACTTCAGACTGGACCTTTTTTCCCGGCTTTATAAAATCTACCATCCCGACTGGAAGGGGGTCAGCGGTCTCCGACACATTTTGAGGCCCCGGATGGTTTACGCTTATATGCAGGAGCAGCGGAAGAACGCCTACCCCTTCTTCGACGAGGTGGACCGGGTTCGGCAGCGAAACCGGATCACCTACTCGGTCACGAGTCTGCTGACCGCCCGGATGGAGGGGACGGAAGCGGCGTCGGATTTCGATGGCGCGGAAATGGAGAAAACCCGAGCGGACCGATCTACAGGCCGCTCTGCGAGCTATCGACAGGTGTGGCGGATCAAATTGGCCCAGAGCTACGACCTTGAAGCCGCGGAGCCGGGGGCTGTCTACCCGGCCGATGTCGATTATGAGGATCGCTCGTTTTCGCCCTTTTATGGCGAGATCCGATTGGCGCCCATCCGTTTTTTCTCCCTCCAGGCGGATGCCGAATGGGACGTGTACGAGGGCGATTTTCTCACACGGAACCTGGCCGTCGATGTGACCGACCCCAGGGGGGACCAATTGTTCGCCGAGCACCGGTATACCCGAGGCGTGAGCGAAACCCTCTATGCCCGGATTTCGGCGCCGGTGCGGGCCGGATTCTCGGTTTATGCGGAGCACGAGCGGGATATGGACGAAGAACGCACCCTCCAGACCGGCCTGGGGGTGGCCTATGAGGGTCAATGCTGGGCCGCCGGTTTCCGATATTCGGATGAGGAAGGGGATCAGAGCTATGCTTTTTCTATAGAACTTAAAGGGTTGGGAGGCGTAAGTCGTTGAAACGAACGCCATCGCTGTCGGATGAGCTGAAACATCGGTGGTATGTGCTCCATACCAAGAGCCGATTTGAAAATGTGGTCCACGATATGCTCCGGGGGAAGCAACTGGAGTCCTTCCTGCCCAAGATGACGAGGCTCAGCAAACGAAAAGACCGGCGGGCCATGATCCAGGTCCCGGTCTTTCCGGGATACGTTTTTGTCCGCACAAACCTCGACCCCCGGGAACATGTGGAGATTCTCAAGACCACCGGGGCCGTCCGGCTCATCGGGGTCCAAACCGGTCCGGTGCCGGTGCCCGAAAAACAGATCGAATCGATCCGAATCATGACGGTGGCCAAGGAACGCATCCACACCGGCGACCGCTTCCTCCCCGGTCAGCAGATCATGGTCATGTCCGGTCCCTTTGCCGGCATCACCGGCGCCTTTGTGCGACACGGCGCGGTGGGACGGGTGGTGGTCTACATTCAGGTTCTGGGACGGTACGCCGCCGTGGAGGTGGAAGAGGCCGATGTGGAAATTCTTCCGGAGGAACAATTCTAACCGCTTGACTTTCTATTGCATTCCATTATAAGTAAAGAACAGAATGTAATGATAACCCTTAAAAAGCGCACAAGGAGTTGTGATGAATAAACTGGAACTCATATCCGCGTTGAAAAACGAGGCCAACATTTCAAAATCAGAGGCCGCCAAAGTGGTGGAGATTTTTTTCGGGAATATGGCGGACGCGCTGGCGGAAGAAGAGCGGGTGGAGATTCGGGGGCTGTGCAGTTTTTTCGTGAAAAACTACAAAAGCTATACCGGGCGGAACCCCAAAACCGGCGACAAAGTGACCATCACCCCCAAGAAGTTGCCGTTTTTCAAATGCGGCAAAGAACTCAAGGAGCGGGTGGATTATTAAGGCAGACCCGCCCATTATCGGCCAGGATCGGGCACTGAAGCGGTTGGGCGGCCTCCTCAAGCGGGGGAGCATTCCCCACGCCCTGCTGTTTACAGGTATGGATGGGGTGGGCAAACGAACCGTCGCCCTCCGATTCGCCATGGCATGCAATTGTCAGGCCCCGAGCGACGGCGATGGAAGGGGCGCGGCGGACGGGTTCTCCTTCTGCGGCGATTGTTCCGCCTGCCGGAAGATTCGGGCCGGCAGCCATCCGGACATCCATCTGACGAGGCCCGCCGCCGTCGCCATCCGGATCGATCAAATCCGGGCCCTCCGCGGGCAACTCGCCATGAAGCCTTACGATGCGCGATACCGGTTCGCGATCATTGCCGATGCCCATACCATGAACGCTGAAGCCGCCAATGCGCTCCTCAAGGTGCTGGAGGAGCCGCCGGACCGGACTATTCTGGTCCTGACGGCGGTGCAGGCGTCCGATCTCCTGCCGACCATCGTGTCCCGCTGTCAGCCCGTCCGGTTTCATCCCATCCCCCGAAACACATTGGCCGCCTATCTGGAGACCCATGCGAACCTGTCGTCGGAAGCCGCGACCGTCAGGGCGGCGCTGGCCAACGGCAGTTTTGCCCGGGCCAGGGATGCCGACCTGGCGGGATGGATGCCCAGACGCCGCTGGTTGATCCGACAGACCGAAGCCCTCTCCAGCGCATCAAGCGTCGCCATGCTGGCTTTCGCCGAAAAACTGGCCAAAGACAAACCGCGTCTGGGGGATGCCCTGGAGATCCTCAAACTGTGGTTCCGAGACCTTCTGATATGGCGCCATGACCCGGAGCGGATCATCAACAGCGATCTTGCCGACCGGATCGGCCCGGCGGCCCGACTGGAGACATCGGCGGGGCTGCTGGCCAAAATCGAGAACATCGGCGCCGCCCAGCGGGCCATTGAGGGAAACGTCAACTCCCGGCTCGCCATGGAGGTGCTGGTGCGCCGACTGGCGGGCCTCGGATAAACCGTCATGAGTATATATCTATTTCAGTTGACTGGAGACAGATGACCGTTAAAATCGTCGGCGTACGCTTCAAGCCGGCCGGAAAAGTATATGATTTCGACGCCGGCGCCTTTGTGCTGAACCAGGGCGATCCGGTGATCGTGGAAACCGAGCAGGGGCTGGGATTCGGATATGTAGCGGTGTCTGCCGCTTATCGAGAGGAGGCGGCGCCGGAAAAAGCGCTGAAAAAAGTGTTTCGCCTGGCGAGCCCCAAAGATTTCGAGCAGCGGGAGAAAAACCGGGAGGCCGAACGTCGGGCCCACATCTACTGCCTGGACTGCATCAAATCCCTCAAACTCCCCATGAATCTGTTTTCCGTGGAGAGCACCTTCGACGCCAACAAGCTGACCTTCTTCTTCACGGCCGAGGGCCGGGTTGATTTTCGGGAACTGGTCAAAATTCTGGTAAGAGAATTCCGGACCCGCATCGAAATGCGTCAGGTGGGCATCCGGAACCAGGCCAAAATGTGCGGAGGGTTGGGCCGGTGCGGCAGGGCGCTTTGTTGCGCCACATTCCTGGAAAAATTCGAGCCCGTCTCCATCCGCATGGCCAAAGAACAGGGACTCTCCCTCAATCCTACTAAGATTTCAGGCCAGTGCGGCCGCCTCATGTGCTGTCTCACCTATGAGAACGCCACCTACCGACAGTTGAAAACGGAACGCATGAAGGCCAACTGGCCCAAGGTCGGGAGGATGATCCACACGACCCAGGGCAAGGGGAAGGTCATTCGTCACAACGTGATCGGCAATCGCATTGCTGTCCGGCTGGAAACCGGACAGGAGGCGGAAATTGCCCCCGATGCGGTGATCCCCGAGGATAAGACGGATCATCCGCCGGAGGGCCAGCCGGAGCAGAAGCCCGGGCAAAAGCCCGGGCAGGAGAAAGACAAGAAGAAATAGGAGAGACCATGGCCGCAGGGCAACCTTTTTATATCACCACCCCCATTTACTATGTGAATGCACGCCCCCATCTGGGTCATGCTTACACCACCATCATCGCGGACGTGGCCTGTCGATTCCACGCCATGAAAGGGGTGGAAACGTTTTTTCTCACCGGCACCGACGAGCACGGCGACAAGATCGTCCGGGCCGCCAGGAAGGAAAATCTTTCTCCCCGCGCCTATGTGGACCGCATCAGCGGTCAGTTCAGGGATCTGTGGCCGGAATTGAACATTCGGTACGATCAGTTCATCCGCACCACCGATCCGGCCCATATCGCGGTGGTGGAAAAGATCCTTCAGCGGATTTACGATGCCGGAGATATCTACTACAGCGAATACGAAGGCCTTTATTGTTTCGGCTGCGAGCGGTTCTATACCGAACGGGAACTGGTGGACGGCCAATGTCCGGACCATCAAACGCCCCCCGAAACCATCCGGGAATCCAACTATTTTTTTAAAATGAGCCGCTACCAGGACTGGCTCATTTCCCACATTCAGGAAAATCCTGATTTCATTCGGCCGGAGCGTTACCGGAATGAAGTTCTGGCCTTTCTGCGGGAGCCGCTGGAAGACCTGTGCATCTCCCGTCCCAAATCCCGTCTCCAGTGGGGCATCACGCTTCCGTTTGACGACAAATATGTCACCTATGTCTGGTTCGACGCCCTCTTGAACTACATATCGGCCCTGGATTATCCGGACGGCGACCGCTGCCGGACCTTCTGGCCCGCGGCCCAGCACATCGTGGCCAAAGATATCCTGAAACCCCACGGCATCTACTGGCCCATCATGCTCAAGGCCGCCGGCATCCCCGTGTACCGGCATCTCAACGTTCACGGATACTGGAACGTCGACCAGAGCAAAATGTCCAAAAGCCTGGGAAATGTGGCGGATCCCCTTGACTTGAAGAACGTGTACGGGCTAGATGCATTTCGATACTTCCTGGTGAGAGAGATGGCCTTCGGGCTGGATGCCAACTTCAGTGAATCGGCGCTGGTGGGACGGATCAACGCCGATCTGGCCAATGACCTGGGCAATCTCTTCTCCCGGGTAACGGCCATGACGCATAAGTATTTTAAAGGGGTTGTCCCGGAATGCGATCCCGAGATCGACAAGGAGGTCACCCTGGGGCTGGTGACGGACGCCGAAAAGGCCGTTCGCATTTTTGAAGAAGAGATGGCCGGATTTGCTTTTCACAAGGCCTACAGCGCTGTGTGGGAACTCATCGGCCAGATGAACAAGTACATCGACATGTCGGCGCCGTGGGAGCTGGCCAAGAAAAAATCCAGCCGGAAACAGTTGGAAGCGGTCATCTACAAGTTTCTTGAAGGGCTTCGCATCGTATCGGGGCTGATCTATCCGGCCATGCCCGAAACCGCGGCGTCCATGCAACGCCATCTGGGTTTTGATCCCGTGGAAGACGCCGACGGACCCCGGTTCGATCTGGCATCCCTGAAAGCATGGGGAGGGCTGAGGCCCGGAACCCGATTGCCCAAATCCACAACGCTGTTTCCCCGCATCGAGGTCAAGAAGGAGAAGACGTCAGATGAAGCGCTGCCGGCGGATTCCGATATCCCCGAGATCAAACCGGAAATCACCTTCGATGCCTTCGGAGAGATCGATCTGCGGGTGGCCACCGTGGTGAAAGCCGAAGCGATTCCCCGTGCCAGGAAACTCCTCAAGCTCGAGGTGGATATGGGACAACGCAGGACCATCGTAGCCGGCATCGCCCAGCATTACGCTCCGGATGATCTGGTGGGAAAGCAGGTGATCGTGGCCGCGAACCTGAAGCCCGCAAAGATCATGGGAACCCTTTCCAACGGGATGCTGCTGGCGGCGGTGGACAAAAAAAAGACGGTCATCGCGACGGTGGAAGGGGAGGTCAAGCCCGGCACCCCTCTGCGATAAGGGATGGCCGTTTTCGAGAAAGGGGCGTTTATGAGACTCACATCTGTTTCCCGGAAGAGTCGGCGGGATCCCAGAGGGATGCCCAACTGGATGGCCTATCAGATGCGGACAAAACGCTCTGCGGCCCGGCGGCGTCTGGCCGGAAAGGCCGTGCGCTTTGCGACCTCTCTTCTGTTCGTGTTCATCCTCATCTACGGCATCAGCGGGGAAGCGGTTTACCATGTGGACCCGGCGGAGAAGACCGTTTCAAACGGAACCGAATCCGATAACGACGCCCCGTCGCCGTCTGGACTGCTGGCTCATCAGCGGTCGCCTGAAAACAGGCCCCGCATCCGCCGGGAGGAGATCCCCGATCTGTTGGATCCCCGGCTGTTCGTCAATCTGAAACATCCCTCCTTCGACATAGCGAACGGGAAGGGGCGTTATCGGGTCCAGACAACCCTGGACGGCGATCTTCAGCATTATCTGTTTGAAAACCTGAACCGGTCTTACGCCCGGTACATCGCCATCGTGGTCATGGCGCCTGAAACGGGCCGCATTCTGGCCATGGTCGGATATGATCGGGAGGATCCGGGCAACGATCCGTGCCTGGACAGCCATTTTCCTGCCGCGTCTATTTTCAAGATCGTCACGGCCGCCGCCGCTGTCGAAAAACGCGGTTTCCGGCCCGATTCGAGCATCGCCTACAGCGGCAGAAAATATACACTTTATAAGTTCCAGCTGGAAAAAAACACCAAACGGCAAACCCACAGCGTCTCGTTCCGGGATTCTTTCGCCCAATCGATCAATCCGGTCTTCGGGAAGCTGGGAATCCACTACCTGGGGCGACAGGCGCTCACGGAATACGCCGAGGCCTTTGGATTCAACCGTTCCTTCGGCTCCGAAGTCCCCCTGCCGCCCAGTGGGATCGCCGTCACAGAAACCCCGTACCACTGGGCCGAGATCGCCAGCGGCTTCAACCGGCAAACCACTATTTCGCCGCTGCACGGGGCCATGATCGCTTCGGCGGTGGCAAACGGCGGCGCTCTGATGACCCCCATCCTGGTGGACGCCATCGCCGAGAAAGGGGATCGCGTCGTGTATCAGAGCCGGCCGTCCCCCATGGGCCGGGCGGTCTCCCCCGAAGCCTCCAGCGTGCTCCGGAGTCTGATGCAGGAGACGGTGGCCTCCGGCACCTGTCGCAAGACGTTTCGGAAGGCGGATCGAGATCCGGTCCTGTCCCGGCTTCGCATCGGCGGAAAGACCGGCAGCATCAACAGCAGAGAGCACAGTCACCGGCGCTATGACTGGTTCGTCGGTTTTGCCGGAGAAAAAGAAGGCCATGCAGCCATCGCCGTTTCCGCCGTCGTGGTCCATGACAAATTCATCGGCGCCAAGGCCAGGGAATATGGACGGATGGCGATCAAGAAATATTTCGACAAACATTTTTCACACATCGAGGACCTGCCGCAGCAGGACGCGATTCAGGAAACCCTTTAAACCGACCGGAGGAGACCATGTGCGGATTATCATCCATATTGCCCATCAAGCAACGCGCAGAGAGGGAGGGGCAGGAAGCGGGCGGCGTGGATACGGCTTATCTGAACGCGCTGGACGAAACAGCCCGGAAAATGGAGAGTCAATCCGGTCGACGCTGCTGCGACCCGGAAATCGCGCCTGCACAGGCCTGCTCAGAAAGTTATCTGGGCGGCCAGAAGACGCTCGACAGTCTTTGGGACCGTGTCCGGAACCTGAAGCGGGATCGACAGCTTTACCACATTCATGCCCAGCCTCCGGCACTGGAGGGGCTGCAGGCATTTTCAGGACGGGTCGCGCAGATCGTGGCGTCAGAATCGCGATGGCTCACAGATCATGTGGGACGCCTGGCGGCCGAGGATGTGGAGACCATGACGGCCCATATCGATCAGCTGCGGGATATGGCCTGGTCCATCGACAAGGAGGTTCTGGAAAACCTCCATAAGATCGACGCGCTGTTGGGCAGAGACCCGGATGCCGATCCGCCGGCGCCCCTGACCCTGGAGTGTTTTCGACTCTATAAGAACATCAACGCGGTTTTCAACAACATTGATCGGCTGGAAGTGCGAGGGCGCGATTCAGCCGGCATTTCTCTTTTATTCGTTCTGGACGGTTCCGGTTTCGAGCGGTTCCGGAAGGCGGTGAAGAACAACGGGGCCGTGGAAGAACTGGCGGCCAGGCAACGGGAACCGGTGTTGACGAACCGGTCCATCCGGCTTCACAGACTGGCTGAGGCGGAGGATGGCGGTCCCGGACGGACGGCGCTTTGCATCGTTTACAAGGTGGCGGCGGAAATCGGCAGTCTGGGAGACAATGTGGCCTTCTTGCGGGAGCAGGCGGCGTCGGACCGGCTCCTGCGGGCTCTCTCCGATATTCCCCACGAGTCCATGTCCATTTCCTCTCATACCCGATGGGCGTCGGTGGGGGGCATCAGCGAACCCAACTGCCACCCGGTGGACAATCGGATCATCTTTCCGGATACCCGGGAATGCCCCAGGGAGGCGCCCATCATCCACGTCTGTCTCAACGGGGACATCGATAATTACATGGACCTGAAGCGGGAGGCGGAGCGGAAAGGCGACCGGATCGCGGAAGAGATCACCACCGACACCAAGATCATCCCCATCCAGGTGGAACGTTACATCAAGCAGGGATTCCAGATTAAAGACGCCTTCCGGCTGGCCTTGAACGATTTCCAGGGATCCCACGCCATCGCCATGCAGACGGATCTGGCGCCGGGAAAACTCTTCCTGGGCCAGCGGGGGAGCGGCCAGGCCATCTTTGTGGGCCTGGGGGAAGATCACTACACCGTTGCTTCGGAGGTCTACGGGTTCGTGGAGGAGACCCCGATCTATCTCAAGCTGGACGGGGAGAAGGTCGTCGATGGGAAAAACGGCCCGGTCCAGGGGCAGATTTTTATTTTGGACGGAGATTCAGCCGGCGGGATCGGGGGGATCGACGCTTTTTATTATGACGGCACGCCCATGCCATTGACCGGTTCGGAGATCAAGAAAACCGCCATCACCTCCCGGGACATCGACCGCCAAGGATTCGAACACTATTTTCTAAAGGAGATCAGCGAATCGCCGGCGTCGGTGGAAAAAACCCTGCTCAATCGTTGGAAGGTGACCCAGGCCGACGACGGGGTTCAGCGGTATGCCGTGACCCTCGATCACTCGGTGATCCCTTTTGGCATGGCCGAAGCGCTCAAGGGAACGGATGCCCATGCGCCGGCGATTCGCCGGATCTTTTTCGTGGGACAGGGCACCGCCGGAGTGGCGGCCCAGGCCTGCGCCGACATCCTGGAATATTACATGGACGACCCCCGCCTTCAGGTCAAATCCTTGAAAGCATCCGAGTTGAGCGGCTTCAAACTCGGCGACGAGAACGACCCGACGGGCATGAGGGATGCTCTGGTGGTGGCCATCAGCCAGTCGGGAACCACCACCGACACCAACCGGACCGTCGACATGGTCCGGGCAAAGGGCGCTCACACCCTGGCCATCGTGAACCGTCGGGATTCGGACATCACCTTCAAAGTGGACGGGGTGATGTACACCAGCTCCGGCCGGGACATCGAGATGTCGGTGGCCTCCACCAAAGCGTTTTACTCCCAGATCGTGGCCGGGGCCCTGATCTCCCTTTATATCGCGCATCTCACAGGCCGGCGGGACGATGCGTTTGCAGCCCGGGAGATCAAGCATCTCCTGGACCTCCCGGCCCAGATGCGCAAGATTCTCGACATGCGGGAGGAGATTGCGCGATGCGCGGACCTGACGGCCATCACCCGCACCTACTGGGCAGTGGTGGGCAGCGGGCCCAACAAGACCTCGGCCGACGAGATCCGCATTAAATTAAGCGAATTGTGCTACAAGACCATTTCCAGCGACTACGTTGAGGACAAAAAGCACATCGATCTGTCGTCAGAGCCCCTGATCATCGTCTGCGCCGGGGGGACCCGTCCCACGGTGATAGGCGACATCATCAAGGACACGGCCATTTTCCGGGCTCACAAGGCCCTGCCCATCGTTATCGCCGATGAAGGGGAAAACCGCTTCGCGCCCTACGCCGAGCATGTGTTTCACGTGCCGGCCGTCGGCGAGCACCTGTCGCCCATCGTCAACACCCTGGTGGGCCATATCTGGGGATATTACGCGGCGCTTTCCATCAATCAGGGCTCCCGGTTTCTCTACCATTTCCGGAGCGAGGTGATGGAAGAGGTCGATGCCTGCCTGCGGGAGGGCGGCGATCTCTATGAGATCATCCTGGAAAAGCCCTTCCGGGAGAAAATCGCCATGTTCTATCGGTCTTTCCGCCGGAAAAAAACCGAACGCCGCATTCCTTCCGTTCTTGGATTCGATGTCTCTTCCGATTTGACCCTGCTGCTCAAATATCTTTCCGGACGGTTGCCGGCATCTGATTTCGAACTCGATTTCGGGGTCAAGGGAACGGCGGTGAACATGGTCAACACCCTGTTCGCTTGCCTCGGCGAAGCCATCAACGTCATGTCCCGGCCGGTGGACGCCATCAAGCACCAGGCCAAGACCGTCACCGTCGGCACCAGCCGCATCAGCGAAAAACTGGAAGGGCTCCTCTTCGACGTGCTGACGAGCAATGGCTTCAAGGTCTCCCAACTGACGCCCAATAATGTGATGGTCCTGAGAAACCTCCAGAAGATCATTTCAGAGATCAAGGGACTGACCCTCTATCGCATCTCCGGCCTCAGTCTGCTGGGAGAACCCACCGACGAGACGACCATCGAGGTGATCAAAAAAGAGGGGACCTCCAAAGACATCGCCTCACGGGTGGAGGCGGACAACCGGCTCAAAGGCACCAAGCGGATCATCGTGCGCCAGGGCAACGTTTACATCGGCAAAGGGCGGAAGGATGATCGGCCCATCGTCTTCATTCCGGTCATCTCCGAATCCCCGTCCACCCCCAACACCGCCGCCGCTATTGAATATCTCCTGCTTCTCAATATCGGCTTCAGGGCGGCTGTGGCCCTTTCCGACAAGATTCGGGCCCTCGGGGGCAAATACGAACATATCAAGAACCTGGTCCAGGAGAACAGCATCCCCTGGGAGGACGACCTGCTGGAACGGGTGGAGACCGCCTTCCTGTTCGGCCGTTCCGCCGAGAAGATATCGGAGGTTATGGTGTCCAGGGTCAACGAGAATCGATCATTAAAATGAACGCAGAAAGAAAGCGACAAGCATAATGACGCACATGGCGAATTTTGAGGACCTGGCATCGGGGAAAGATCGGATCGCAGTCGTCGGGTTGGGATATGTCGGGCTGCCCTTGGCGGTGGCTTTGGCCGACCATTTCGAGGTCACGGGCTACGATCTGAAGTCTTCCCGCATCGAAGAGTTGAAAGCGGGACGGGACCGCACGCTGGAGATCTCCGCAGAGGAATTGAAAACGGTCTCGATTCAGTTCACCGCCGACCCGGAGCGATTGGCCGAGTGTCGGCTCATTATCATCGCGGTGCCCACCCCCATCGATGGCTACCGAACGCCGGATCTGACCCCGCTGATCGGGGCCTCCGAGACGGTAGGCAAACACCTGGCCGCGGGGACCTGCGTGGTCTACGAGTCGACCGTGTATCCCGGCGCCACGGAGGAAGATTGCGTGCCGGTGCTCGAACGGGAATCGGGACTCCGTTGCGGCGTCGATTTCACCGTGGGGTATTCCCCGGAACGGATCAACCCGGGGGATAAAGAACACCGGCTCGACAACATCATGAAGATCGTTTCCGGGTCCGACGAACCCACCCGTACCCTTCTTCTTCAGGTTTACGGAAAAGTGGTTTCCGCAGGACTCCATCCGGCATCCTCCATCCGGGTCGCAGAAGCCGCCAAGGTGATCGAGAACACCCAGCGGGACCTCAACATCGCCCTGATGAACGAACTGGCCATGATTTTCGACCGGATGTCCATCGACACCCAGGAGGTGCTGGCGGCAGCCGGCACCAAGTGGAACTTTCTCCCTTTCAAGCCGGGGCTGGTGGGCGGCCATTGCATCGGGGTCGATCCCTATTATCTAACGTTTAAGGCGGAATCCATGGGGTATCATCCCGAGATGATCCTGGCCGGCCGCCGGATCAACGACGGCATGGGCAAATTTATCGCGGAAAAGACCATTAAATTGATGATCCGGATGGGCAAGCAGGTGGCCGGCGCCCGAGCGGCAGTGCTGGGGATCACCTTTAAAGAGGATGTGCCCGATCTCCGGAACACCCGGGTGGTGGACATTGTCCGGGAACTGGAAGACTACGGCATCGAGGTCTATGCCCACGATGCGCTGGCCGATGCCGGCGAAGCCCGGACCCACCTGGGGGTAGCGCTCCGGGATCTGAGCGACATCAAGGAGATGGATGTCGTGATCGCGGCGGTGGCGCACAAGGAATACAAAGCCATGGGGCTTTCGAGGATCGCGGGTTTCTGCGGACGCCGAACGCCCCTGGTGATCGACATCAAAGGGATGTTTTCCCCGCGGGAGGCGGCGTCTCTGAACATCCAGTATTGGCGAATTTGAAGTTGCGTCAATGAAACGGATCAACCCCGATCATGTCCGCGCCATCAAGAACGCCATCGCCGGGTCTTCTTTCCCGGCGTTGTTGTCCATGGAACCGGTCGATCTGGGCATCGGATACGCGGTCATCCAGATCGATGTTCAGGAAAAACACCGGCAACTTATCGGGGTGGTCCACGGCGGGGTTCTGGCGGCCCTGATTGATACAGTGACGTTCTGGGCGGTCTATTATGAGATCGATGATCCGGATGCCTGGTTGGTTTCCGTGGACCTCAAGCTGAACTATTTGGCGCCGGCCGCCGGCGGACGGATCATCGGCAGAGGAACGAGCAAAAAAATCGGCGCAAGGATCTGCTATGCCACCGCTGCGGCGACGGATGAAAACGGCGATCTGTTGGCGCACGGGGCGGCTACTTTGATGGTGGTGAAGGGGAAGCGGCCGGGCGGGGGGGAATCGTTTCCGCCGAAATTCGTGGAACCGTCGACCCCCCGCCGCTAAACACTTTCAACTCCACAGGAGGATATCCAAATGACCATCGATCGCGTGGTAATGGCCTTTGCAGGCGCCATGACGCTGCTGTCGGCGCTGCTGGCGGCGGTCCATTCAATGTACTGGCTGTTTTTGACGGCGTTTGTGGGGGCAAACCTGCTCCAGGCGGCCTTTACCGGGTTCTGTCCCCTGGCCAGGATTCTCAAATCCATCGGGGTGAATCCGGGCCGGGCCTTCGAGTAAATCCTTGACAAACCCCAAGGCCTTGGGTATGGGACGAAAGCCGGGGCTTCTCACCGAAGTTTCGGTTTTTTTTATACCTTATGCACGGAGGAAGGGGTGCGGGAAAAAACGCTGGAAACTGAGTTGATGCTGGGCAACGCCGCCATGGCGCGGGGGCTCCTGGAGAACGGATGTCGAATGGCCACGGCCTATCCCGGCACGCCGTCGTCGGAGATTCTCTCCTCCATTGCAGCCCTGAAAAATGCAGAGGGGCTGGATATGCACGTCCAGTGGGCCGTTAATGAAAAGGTGGCCTTTGAAATCGCCTATGCCGGGGCCATGTCCGGGTTAAGGACAGCGGTGGCCATGAAGCAGGTGGGGCTCAATGTGGCTTCGGATCCGCTCATGAGCGCCGCTTACATGGGCGTCAAGGGCGGCTTCGTCGTCATCAGCGCGGACGACCCCGGACCTCATTCCTCCCAGACGGAACAGGACAGCCGCCTCATGGCGATGACGGCCAAGATTCCGGTGCTCGATCCCGCCTCGCCGTCCCAGGCGCTGGAGATGACGGGTCTCGCCTACGAAATGTCCGAAGCCTTCCGCACGCCGGTGATGCTTCGGCCCACCACCCGGATCTGCCATTCCCGGCAGAATGTGGCATTGGGCGCCATACCCGCGGAAAAGGGCGCTGTTGCCTTTGACAAGGATCCGACGCGATGGGCCGCCACCCCCAGGTTCCGGTTCCGTCTCCACGGGGAACTGGAGGATAAACTGGCCGCCATCGCCGCCCACGGTCCCACATCGCCGATGCTGCTCAACCCCGCCGCCGATGCGGCGGACAGGAAAATGGCGGTGGTGGTTTCCGGCGTGGCCGCCGCTCACGCTTCCGAACTCCTCCGGAATATGGGCCTCTGGAAGGAACTGCCCCTGTATCAGGTGCGCCAACCCTTTCCCCTTCACAAAGCATTCGTCGCCCGAATGCTCGATCGCTATGAGGCCATTCTGGTGATCGAAGAAACCGTCGGCGTCATCGAGATGCAGATGGCGGATCGATGCAAGGTCAGGGGGAAACTCACCGGCCATGTGGATCGGGTCGGAGAGCTGCTCCCCGAGCGCATCGGGGAAATCCTGGACGAATTTGCCGGCAGGCCGTCGCCGTCCATCCCGCCCCTGTCCACCGCCGGAAGACGGCCCACCCTCTGCGCCGGCTGTCCCCATCGGGCCAGCTTTTTTGCCATCAAAAAGGCCGCGCCCAAGGGGATTTACACCAGCGATATCGGCTGCTATACTTTGGGGCTTAATTTAGACGCCGTGGATACGGTGCTCTGCATGGGGGCGGCCATCAGCCAGGCCGCCGGGTTTTATCACGTCCACAAGGCCCTGGAGAAGCGGCCCGACATTGTGGCCACCATGGGCGACTCCACCTTTTTCCATGCAGGGGTCCCGGCGTTGATTGATGCAGTGGTCCAGAACGTCCGATTCGTTCTGGTGATCCTGGACAACCGGACCACGGCCATGACCGGCAATCAGCCCACTCCCGCCTCCGGGTTCGGGGCCTCCGGCGAACCCCTGGTCTCCCTGGACATCGAGACCCTGGTCAGGGGGTGCGGGGTCGTTTTCTGCGAGACCGCCGATCCGTATCATATAGACGCTTTCATTGCCCTGTTGAAGCAGGCCGTCGTCCACAGCCGGGGCGACGGCGGAGGACCGGCTGTGGTGATTGCCCGGCATCCCTGCCTCATCGATCGCCATCACAAAGGGCCTGCTCACGAGTCGGCTCGAGTGGCCATCACCGACGATTGCGACGGCTGCGGATTTTGCATCAAGCATTTCGAATGTCCGGCCCTTTACCTGGGCGAGACAGAGGAGCAGGTTCGGGTGGATCGCGCCCTTTGCAGCGAATGCGGCGTCTGCATTTCGGTCTGTCCCAAAGGGTCCATCGTCATCGCTGCAACGGCAAACGGCAAGGAGGTCCGTTAAATGACGTTATCCATCCAACAACAGATCGTCGTCAGCGGCGTCGGGGGCCAGGGGGTCCTTTTTGCGACCCGGCTGTTGGCGGAAGCGGCCATGATCAAAGAACTGCCGGTTTTCACCTCGGAAACCCACGGCATGGCCCAGCGGGGCGGTACCGTGGTTTCCCATCTCAAGGTGGGCGATTTTTCAAGCCCCCTCATCCGACGGGGCCGGGCCGACGGCCTGTTGGCCCTGAAGCCGGAGAACGTGGCCGGCGGACACGGCGCCTATCTCAAACCCGGCGGGTGGACCGTGGTCAATCTGGACCGGCCTTACCATCATGAGCTTGCCGGCCCGGTCCACGAGGTGGATGCCGATGGGCTGGCTGCAATCCATGGGGATTCCCGGGCCATGAACCTGATCCTGTTGGGGTTTGCCTCGGCCCGGATCGGCGACGATTTTTTCTGCAGTCCGGATGATCTCCGCGCGGCCCTGGAGAAGAGGCTGGGCCGCAAGGGGACCATGCTGACGGACGCCCTGGCCGCTCTGGCGGCGGGGATCGCAGCCGCCGAATAACATGAAAGGCGCGCCATGATCATCGAGTCTTTACTGGATACCGATCTGTACAAACTGACCATGATGCAGGGGGTTCTCCATCAGTTCCCGTGGGCGGATGTCGAATACGAGTTCAAATGCCGGGATCCCGGCATCGATCTTTTGCCCATCCGCGACACCGTCAACCGGGAGATCGATCAACTCTGCACCCTGCGGTTTCAGCGGGAAGAACTCGATTATCTGCGAACCCTCCGGTTTATCAAAGAAGATTTTGTCCAGTTTCTCCGTCTGTTTCAGCTGAATCGCGAGTTTATTCGCATCTCGGAAGAAAACGGGCAATTCACGCTGAGAATTCACGGTCCATGGCTCCACACCATCTTGTTCGAAGTGCCGGTGCTGGCCATCATCAACGAATGCTATTTTCGCGACCTCCGGCCCGAACCCGATTATGAACTGGGCCGCCGGAAACTCCGGGACAAGATCGCGCTGGTCCGGAAAAGCCGGGATGAAGGGCTCGAAGTCCCATTCTCCGATTTCGGCACCCGGCGGCGATACGCCAAGGCGTGGCAGGATGAGATCGTCGGCATCCTGAAGACCGACCTGCCCCACTCCCTGCGCGGCACCAGCAACGTGATGTTGGCCAGGAAGCACGGACTGACCCCCATCGGCACCATGGCCCATGAATGGCTCATGGCGGCCCAGTCCCTGGGTCCCAAGCTGTCCAACAGCCAGAAGTTCGCCCTGGAGCACTGGGCCCAGGAATACCGGGGAGATCTGGGGATCGCTTTGTCGGACGTGGTGGGTTTCAATGCGTTTCTGGGCGATTTCGACATGTATTTCGCCAAGCTTTTCGACGGATGCCGGCAGGACAGCGGCGACCCCTTCACCTGGGGCGACAAACTCATCGCCCACTACAAACGCCACAAGATCGATCCCCTGACCAAGGTCGCCGTCTTCAGCGACGCCCTTACTTTTCCCAAGGCCATCGAGATCGCCCGGTATTTCGAGAACCGAATCAAGGTTTCCTTCGGCATCGGAACGAATCTTACCAACGACCTGTCTGAACGGCCCATCCAGATTGTCATCAAAATGACGCGGTGCCAGGGTACGCCGGTGGCCAAGATTTCCGATACGCCTTCCAAACAGATGTGCCGGGATGAAGAATACCTGGGCTATCTGAAAACCGTTTTCCATGCGGATCGCAACATCCAAGGTTGACCCCTGATGGGTCATAAATTGAAAAAAGGAGGAAAGATGAGGTCGAAAACGAGGTCGAAGATGAGACGCTTTACGGCCTCAACAACCTCATCTGCACGCTCTTTTTCGGAGCGGTCGCCTGGCAGGTCGGCGTGAAGGCCGCGGTGCTCATGACCACCGGCGAGGTACCGAGACGCTGCGGAGCATCTATTATCCCTTCACCTGCGGCGTGGCCGTGGGCGCGGCGGATTAACTCTGGTTTTCCTGTCGGATCTGGTCGGCCTGTTTTTTGTCAAAAAAGAGCCTGCTTTCTGCCCGCATACATTCTGTGCATCATCATTCTCATGCTGTTCCCGGCATCGTGACCTGTCTGCCGGGGCTGATGCATTGAAAAGGAGATGGTGAACATGACGGATCCATCCCCTGGGACGACGGTGGATAAGGCCACCTACCGCGCCTATCTGGCGGCGCTTCTGGCCGGCGACCGGGGTCGGTGTTCGGCCCTCGTCGAAGATCAGATCCTCCGGCATCCTTCGATCCGGGATCTCTATGAGGGGCTGTTCCGAAGAGCGCTTTATGAAGTGGGCGATCTCTGGGAATCCAACCGGATTTCCGTGGCCGTAGAGCACATGGCCACCGCCATCACCGAAGGACTGATGAACGCCCTTTATCATCGGATCGTTTCGGGAAAACGGGCGGCCCGCAAAGTGATCGTGGCCAGCGTGACCGATGAACTCCACCAGGTGGGGGGCAAAATGGTCGCCGACGTATTTGAAATGAAAGGCTGGGACAGTTATTACCTGGGCGCGGACCTTCCTGAGCCGGAACTGGTCCGTTTGGTGCGGGATATCGCCCCCGATGCGGTGGGCCTTTCCATGAGCGTTTATTTTCATCTCGGCGCGTTGAAACGGATGGTGGGCCTGTTGGAGCAGCGGTTTGCGGACCTGCCCGTCATCGTCGGGGGCCAGGGGTTTCGGCACGGCGGCAAACAGGCGCTGGAAAACGAACCGAATGTGACCTATATCGACGCTTTGGCGACGCTGGAGCGGTTTATCGACGTCTTTGACAAGAGAGAACCACGGAAAGGAGATCCCCTGTGAACAAAGACCGTTTGATCCGAACGGCACTCGACATTCTCCCGGCCTCGCCCGATGCGGCGGCCGAATACGAGCGCAACCGGAACCGGCTGGTGGCGGAGGTCAACCGGCGAATGGAAACCCGTCCCGATCTGGAAGGGCTGGTGGGGGGAGACAACCTGGACATGATGCGGGACAACCACGCCAACCATGCCCGGTTTGTCCGGACCATCCTCACCAATTTCAATGCCGAGGTGCTGGT
>JAABTD010000233.1 GCA_011390065.1 Desulfobacteraceae bacterium | reverse complement strand
GCCCTGTCCGGGTCTCCGATCATCTTCGGATACGCCAAACCCGTGCCGGTCAATTTCTCCAATCTGTCGGATTACCGCATCGGCACGATTATCGTCGGCGCCGCCGGGGTAACCGCCAACCTGATCTGTGCGATCGCTTCGGGGCTGGCATTTCAGGCTCTGATGCTCATGGATGGCCTGGGCAACGGCGCCGCAGCGGGCCCCATCGTCCTGGGACTTGCCCAGGTGCTGGCCTACAGCGTCGTCATCAACACGGTGCTCATGATCTTCAATCTGATCCCCATCCCGCCGCTGGACGGCAGCCGGATTCTGGCCATGTTCCTGTCCGAGGATCTGCGGCGGCAGTACCAGCGCATCGAAACCTTCGGTCTGATCATCATCATCTTCCTGCTGATGACCGGCGTCCTGGACAAGATCTTCACGTTGTTGATTTACCCCTTAATCAATTTTTTCCTCGGTAGATAGGAGCGCTTCAAATGACCACCAGAAAACGCGTACTCAGCGGCATGAGACCCACCGGCCCCCTTCACCTCGGCAACTATCACGGCGCTTTGGCCAACTGGGTGGAGATGCAGGACGCCTACGACTGCTTCTTCTTCATCGCCGACTGGCACGCCCTGACCAGCGATTACGAAAACACCGGCCGCATTTCCGACTACGTCAAGAGCATGATGATCGACTGGCTCAGCGCCGGCCTGACCCCCGACAAATGCACCATGTTCGTCCAGTCCCACATCAAGGAGCACGCCGAATTGTTTCTGCTGCTGTCCATGATCACGCCCGTTCCCTGGCTGGAACGGAACCCCACCTACAAGGACCAGATCGTTCAGATGGAGAGCAAGGACCTGTCCACCTTCGGATTCCTGGGATATCCGGTCCTCCAGGCCGCCGACATCATCATCTACAAGGCCGACGCCGTGCCGGTGGGCGTGGACCAGGTCCCCCATGTCGAAATCACCCGGGAAATCGCCCGGCGGTTCAATTATTTTTACGGCAATATTTTCCCGGAACCCGACGCCATCCTCACCCAGACCCCGAAGGTGCTGGGCATCGATCGCCGGAAGATGAGCAAAAGCTACAACAACGCCATTTTTCTGTCCGATCCTCCGGAAGAGGTGGCGAAAAAGGTCTCCCGGATGATCACCGACCCCAACCGGGCCAGAAAAAGTGATCCGGGCGACCCGGACATCTGCAACGTGTTCAGCTTTCACCAGATCTATTCCGACCCCGAAAAGGTCCGGCGGATCGACGTCCAGTGCCGGGCCGCTGAAATCGGGTGCGTGGACTGCAAAAAGATCATGGCCGAAAGCCTCGTCAACGCCATGGCGCCCATGCGGGACCGGCGGATCTATTACGAAAAACGGCCCGGAGAGGTGGCCGACATCATCATCGCCGGCGGCGAAAAGGCCCGGCAGGAGGCCCGGAAAACCATGGAGGAAGTCCGGATGGCGTTAAAGATATGATGCTGCGTCGCCCATGAACGCAGAGCGGTACGAGGTCAAACTCGACAACATCTTCGAAGGCCCCATGGACCTGCTGGTCTATCTCATCCAGAAAAACGAGGTGGACATCTACGACATCCCCATCGCCCTGATCACGGATCAGTATCTCGGCTATCTGGCCTTCATGGAGGCCTTGAACATCGATGTGGCCGGGGATTTCATCCTCATGGCGGCGACGCTGACCCATATCAAATCGAAGATGCTGTTGCCGGTCCATGACGCCGACGAACCGGAAGAAGACCCCCGCCTGGAGATCGCCCGCCCCCTGGCCGAATACCTGCGGATGAAAGCGGCGGCCGAGGCCCTGACCCGACGCCATTTTCTGGGCGAAGACATCTTTTTGCGGGAACCGGGCCGGGAGGAGATGTCCGCCGATCTTCAGGAGGAATCGATCCGGATCGGGCTGTTCGAGCTGATCAACGCCTTCCAGCGGGTATTGGAGAACCTGCCCGGCCGCCACAGCATCGACCTGAGCGACGAGCGCGTCTCCATAAAGGACCGGATCACGGAACTGGTGGACATCCTGGAAAAAAAAGGATCGGTGGCCTTTGACGAACTGTTTTCAGCCGCACCCGCCCGGGGAGAAATCGTTGTCACCTTTCTGGCCATTCTGGAGATGGCCCGGCTCTGCCTCATCGGCATCCACCAGCATGTGGCCACGGGGATCATCCGACTGGTCTACATGTAAACGATGACGGACCTCCGGAACATCATCGAAAGCCTTCTTTTCGTTTCCCGGGATTCCCTGACCATCGACCGGCTCAAAACGGTTCTCGACCTGGAGGATGCCACCCCGATCCGGGAGGCCATAGACAGCCTGTCCGCCGAATACGAGGCCCGGGGCGGCGGCTTTTTTCTGCGGGAAGTGGCCGGGGGCTACCAGATCCGGACCCGGCCCGAATACGCGGAATGGATCAAAAAACTCCTCCAGCCCGGCAGCGGTCGTCTCTCCAAGGCCGCCATGGAGACCCTGGCCATCATCGCCTATAAGCAGCCCGTGATCCGGGCCGACGTCGAACACATCCGCGGCGTGGACAGCGGCGGGATCATCCGCTCTCTGATGGAACGAAAACTCATCCGGGTGCTGGGCCGGAAGGAGATTCCGGGCCGCCCGCTGATTTACGCCACCACCAGACGGTTTCTGGAGGCCTTTGATTTAAAGGACATCCGGGACCTGCCCAGCCTCAGGGAGATGGCGCTTCCCGGAAGCGAGTCCGCCGAAGCGCCTGAAGAAGGTTCGGCCGGAGCGCCCCAAACCACTGACGGCGAAGGTGGAAAAAATGCTTGACGCCGACCTTCATTGTCATTATAAAAGAACTCAACATAAAGGGCGGTTAACTCAGCGGGAGAGTGCTACCTTCACACGGTAGAAGTCACTGGTTCAAATCCAGTACCGCCTACCAAGAAAATCAAGGGGTTGCGGTTTAGATCGCAACCCCTTTTTTGCGGCTGCTACGCATTGCCTTCCTTGCCCTGCCGTTCCCACCAGTTCTCCGCATCCTTCAAATCTTTGAAGTCCAGGATGCTTAAACCGAACCGATCCAGCATTTCCGAGTTCGAGTCTTCAAGTCTTTTTTCCAATTCCGGCGACAGGCGGCCAAAGCGTTTGTTGAGCTGTTTCTGAATCAAGGTCATTTTGCCTTTTTGAAGCCCGATTCTTTCTACACTCGTAACATATTTCATTTTTTTACCCTCCTCAAACGATTGCATTTCTTCCCAGAACGCTTTTTCCAGTTTTTCGGGAAGCCGCATCATCCAGTCGATAAAATGGAACAGGTTGAGGACATCTTGCCTTCGGTACCCGATTTGGTAAAGCCGCCGGGTCAGGCGCATTTTCCATTTCCGCCGGTTTTCCGGCTCGCCGCGCGTCTCCCGGGTTTTCAAGTGGGCCATGACCGCAATGGCGAACGGATTCCGGCTTCTCTCCAGTTCCGTCCAGTTGGATAGATAATCCGTCAGCTTGACCACCGGAAAGGTGATGCCGACTTTGCAGCCCCAAAGCGCATAACCAAAATGGTTCGGCCGCCAGCCGGGACGGTCGTCGGCCAGAACGACGAGGCTCGCCACCGGTTTCTTGTGATGGTCGAATATGCGGTAATTGTAGGTGAAAATCCGCTCTGGCAAACCGGTCTCCTGTTGCCCTTGAAGTTCTACGTGGGCTAATGCCCATGTTTCCTGACCGCTTTTGCGCCAGACCCTGGCCAGCTTGTCGGCCAGGCGTCGGCCTAGTTCCGCATCACGGACGACCTGACTCAGTTCCTTGTCCAGGAATTCATAGCCCCGACCCCAATCGATGTCCTCGGCCGCCTCCGGAAAGAAAAATTCCATGAACTCAGGCAAATATAATTCCAGGATGTCCTTCCACGGGCTGTCGTATTGGTCGTTTTCGGTTTCCATTTGCCGATCTTTCATTATACCATCTTCAACTTGTTTTTACCGCCGAAATTGGCTCAATTGCTGTTCCAATGAATTGAGGATTTTAATTTGGCGATCTCCTTTTCCTCTTGAATTACGGATCAAAATCAAACCAGACAAAATGATCCATGTCGAAAACATATCGGTTCAACATGTTTCATTTCCGACCGGCTTTCCCGTATCGATCTCGGCGTGCAGGTTTTCGTCCGTGATCTTCTCCACAAGCGAAGCCAAATCATATTCACCCGGTTCGTTTACGGGATTTTGCGCGGCGGCGTTCAGCGATTCGAACCAGATTTTCGGTTCGTCCTCGCCGGGTTTGTATTCCCCTTTGGCGATTTTAAGGGTCCGTGCTTTGAATTGGTCATGGGGCATGACGCCGCATCTGGCAATTTTGTCTTCCATGTTGCCCTCCTTTATGATCGCCTCGACATGATCTCTTCCGCCTCTCGATAAAAATTTTCCAAGCTGGGCCGGCGGTTCAATTTCATAGGGTATTGTCTACCGTCAACCATTATCGTTTGGTAATTTTCGGGCCGACGTAAATGATATAAAGGGTTTCATTTGCGCGAACCGGCCATGAAAAATGGACGCGCATTTGCGGCGTCTGAACTTTGCCATGCCACGGACAGAATAAAGTGGCATTTGGCTTCTCCGGGTGTGGAAAAGTCAGGTCGTTTTCGAAATCATGTTTTTCCTGGTCGGAAGAATCAGAAAAAAGGGCGCCCCGGCCGCCGCCGCCACTTCTTCCTGTAAAGAAATTCCGATAAATTTCATGGCCTTCAGGCGTTCTACCGCCATGTTCGTCGAAACACTGCGCCAATTGACCCAGGGTATTGAAAAGAAAAAGAAATCGTTGTGCGGCAGCGCGAGAAAAAGCATGGCCTTCCAAGTAAGAAAAGGCGTTTTCCGAGAAAAAAACGCTTCTAAATCGTGTTCTGGCGGCATTTTCCAATTGTTGCCAACTTCTTATGATCGGCGGTTGCGCCTCCAGAAATCGTTTGAGGTCATCCAAAGTCCAGAAATTTTGGACATCGACGGTTTCCCGACGTTGATCGTCAATTATATGACTGGCAATAACTGGCGAAAATTCCCAATTTGATGGACCAAAGCTTGACAGACCCCGTTCAATTCCATTTAGACAACAGAAAGCAGCTTCCCCGACCGCGGTGTCCGTTACAATACTTGCATTGCACTCGAAATATTCATTTGAGCCATGATGTTGATCGTCATCCCAAAACGGTCCATGACTCGTCAACCATGGCATTATAGCCCGTCGTCTATTGATTCCCAACATTTGAACAACATCGTGCATTGTCATAGTGGGCGACACTTTAGCTTGCAAGAGGTTTCTATGGCAAAACAAATCGCAGCCAAAACGACGGGTCAAATTACGAATTTCCATCATTTGGCTGATAGCCTGTTCAAAATCATGAATGCCAGAATATTGTTCCTCTATAGAAAGATCGTTTACTATAAAATCCACGCTAATCCCCCCAACCGGCGAAATAATTCAAATCCTTGTCAAATTGATCAAAAAATCCGTCTGGCCAAAAATCAATGTTGCCGGCTCGATCTACTTGCAGGCTTTCAACCTGGGCAGCCTCTTTCGAATGCGGTTTAAAAAAATGAATCGCCACTTTATCCGGTTCGATGATTTCTTGTTTGACGGCTCTTCGGATTCCGTTTAGGACGTGGTCGCTGTGGGTTTCCATAATTACCTGAATCCCACTGTTTGCGACTTCAGCGAGAAACCGGCCCATCATTACCTGTCCCATTGGATGAAGATGAACTTCGGGGTTTTCTATTAATAGAATATCCTTTTCAGCAGCCGACAGGGCCGCGACCACGATTGGAAAAATTTGAGTTAAACCAAATCCCACGTTCACCGTCCGATGGAATTCAGTGTCCGCTGATGTTCGCATTCCAAGCGTAATGGCATTGGTATGGGGTATTTGGTGAAGGATTAATGTAAACCCAGGAAAAAAGATACGCATCCTTTCCTGGATTTGATGCAATCTGGTTTTTGGCACGCCAGATATTTCCAAGCCCGGAAGAACAGGCTCACCTTTTCCCCAATTTAAAACACTTACAGCATGTTCACCTGCCGGACCGACCCCTTTTGATGTCTGACGGTCTTTAAATGCATAGATTTCACGAGGGCCTATTCTCTCTGCTGTGAGATAGGTAAGTTTCACCAATCTATTCGCAAAATCAATATTTTCAGAAGCGGCTGTTGTAGGCAGCAGAAACCTCAACGCCTGTGGTTCTTCAAAGGTCTCACCCCCAACGATTACCCTGTTGATCGAAAAAGAAAGATCCGTCCGTTCCCCTGTAAAAACCCATTGATAAGTTCGATCGGCGTCTACAATTCCAATCTCGAAGGAATGCCTGCCGTGGACTTGATCCACGACGTCGGAAACAGCCCCTAATTTTATGGATTCACCATTTAACATCAGGCGCGTCGACCATTCATGCTCCCTCATGGTTTGCTGAAGCAATACGAGCGCCTGCAGAATGGATGATTTTCCAGATGAATTTGTTCCAGAAAGAAGGGTTAGCGGTTGGAGCGGCAATCGTAAAAATTTGAAACATTTAAAGTATTTTAAATCAACATGCTTTAGCATCTATCACCTCCTCTAACATTTCCCTCACGGCAGAAAATCGATACCTGATTTTTTTTACTTCATTTGTTCCGGTCGTGATGGATTTAGAAAAATCTTCTTCTGTCATCAATTTTGAAAAGGATTGTTTCAATACTTCCGCATAAGTATCTACCACTACGGGAGGATAATGCGATAGGCCGGTAGACGTTACATCCCAAATAGAAGCATTGATGACGCTGCGGTTTCCGTCCGGGTTTAGGATACTTTTTCGAAAAGCGTGGTGACCGAAAACACAGTAATTATTTTTCATGCTGATGCGGAATTGGGCCGAAAGATCTATCAGATCCTTTTCATCTTGATCGTTCATAAGTTTTAGAACTTGAGCTAAAAAATCGTCCATATCCCCCTTATACTCTTCCAAAGGAAGAAGTTGAAATGCGCAAAACCTGTTAACGAATTCGCGGTCTCTCATCGTTTTCTGAGAAAGGCTTTCACCCGTTGCCTCTAAAAATTCCGGCGCTTTCGCTTCGTTTTTCAGAAAACGTGTTGCAGGCCCCATATAGAGACAGTTGCGCATTTGTTGCCGTGGAAGAGGGACACCTCCATTCACTCGCTCGAAAATATCCAATTTTGCACGTTCAGGCACCTTTGCATCGATTACGTACAGAATTAAATTGCAGTCTTCGATCCGGTTTTGCAATTTAGGGGAAAGGTCTTTAAACCGTTTCTTATTCAACTCTTCATTATGAGGAAGCTTTAAAAGCAATTTGTTATCAACATACCGTTTAAAAGTCGAAAGGCGCTGCAAACCATCAACTACAACCAAATGTCCTTCCTCGTCTTCAGCCAGATAAAAAACCGGCAATGGTATCCGAAGCAACACGGATTCGATTAGCTTGCTTTGCCTCTCATCATCCCAGAGGAATTCTCGCTGGAAATCCGGATTCATGATAAAAGAACCTTTGTCGATCCTTCTGAGAACATCATGTACAGTTCGAGTTTCATTCCGAATTAGAAGCGTATCGATAGGGTAATCTTTCCAGGATGAATCCTCTTCTTCATTGCCAACGCCTTCAATTTCTTCGGTTTCGATACTCATATTGATCTCCCTTAAAACAAGAGGTAAAACGACAAGGCGCTTTCCAGACTGTCTCCGAAAAACAAAAGCGGTTGCTGGCGGAATCTTTGAACCTTTCATGGCGTCCCGGACGCCCGTTCATTGCCGCGGCCAATGTCGGCATATTCTACGGTCTTCACAAACTCAGGGAATTGGGGATAGAACCGGATTGATGGCCGCCGCGAAATCGAAATGAACCAAAGCGGCGGTGATCTTTGTAAACCATTGCTATACTGCCGTCAGATCCCCTAAAAATTCCGACGCCGGATCGACGCCGGTCACCAGCAGGTGGTCCCGCGCCCGGGTGCAGGCGACGTATAAGAGGTGGCGCTCGGTCTTGTAAACCTCTTCAAG
>JAABTD010000232.1 GCA_011390065.1 Desulfobacteraceae bacterium | reverse complement strand
TGGCCAGCGCCGGGCCCCGCGGATCGGACGGCCAGTCGTTGGGCGGCGCCGGCGCGCTGCTCATTCCCCACCCCAACACTTCGCAAAGGGGCCTCGCGCCCCGGGCCTCGGCATTCTCCAGGCTTTCCAGGCACAGAATTCCTGCGCCTTCTCCGACGACGGGGCCGTTCCGGTGGGCGTCAAAGGGGCGGGCTCCTTCCGCGCCGCCGTCATCCGGCGAAAGGGCCTTGAAATAGGTCAGGATTTCGAAGAAGAATTCCGAAAGGATCTCGACGCCTCCGGCCAGGATGGCGTCGGCCCGACCCTTCCGGATGTCCGACGCGGCAAAGGCGATGGCGGTTTCGGCCGACGCCTCCCGATGGTTCACCGTGGAATTGACCCCCCGGACCCCCAGCTCGATGGCGGCGTGGCCGGCCGGCGCGTTCATCACGGTGTTGGGCACCTGGAGGGGGCTGACGAACCGCGGCCCTTCGGTGAACATCGTCCCGGCGAATCCCGTCGCCACTTCCGTGGACCCGAAGGCCGTGCCCAGGATGATGCCGATGCGGTCCCGGTTGCCGGCGTCCACGGCGATCCCGGCATCGTCCAGGGCCATGCGGGCCGATGCCGCCGCCATTTGGGAGAGGCGGTCCATGCGCCGGGCGTTGCGAGGGGAGATAAACTCCGTGGGCGAAAACCCGGTCACTTCCGCCGCCAGCTTCGACGGAAACCGGCTTGCATCAAAGGAGGCGATGGGGGCCGCGGCCGAATCGCCCGCCACGAGCCGCTGAAAAAACGCATCCCGGCCGATGCCCAGGGGCGTGACCAGCCCGATGCCGGTGACCACCACGCGCTTAGTCATGACCGACCCCCTCTTCGGTGAATTCGCCCAGGATCACCGTGGTGTTGTTGCCCCCGAAGGCAAAGGAGTTGGACAGGGCGATCCGGACATCCGCTTCCCGCACGCCCCCGGCCACATAGTCGAGGTCGCAGTCGGGCTCTGGTTCGTCATGATGAATGGTCGGCGGTATGAACTTCCGCTGAATGGCCAGGGTGCAGACCACCCCTTCGATGGCCCCGGCCGCCCCAAGGGTGTGGCCGTGCATGGCTTTGGTGGAGGAAACGGGGATATCGTAAGACCGCTCGCCGAAAGCGGATTTGATGGCGAGCGTCTCCATCCGGTCGTTGGCCGGGGTGGCGGTGCCGTGGGCGTTGATGTAGTCGATTTGGGACGGATCGAGGCCGGCGTCCGCCAAAGCCGCCGTCATGCACCGGATCGCGCCCGATGCCGACGGGTCCGGCGCGGTCATGTGGTGGGCGTCGCAACTGATGCCGTAGCCGAGAACCTCCCCGAGAATGCGCGCGCCGCGCCTCCGGGCATGATCCAGGGATTCGAGGATCAGGACCCCGGCGCCTTCGGCCAGGGACATCCCCCGCCGGTTTTTATCAAAGGGTCTGGGATAGTCCGGATCCACGGCCTGGAGCCCGTTGAAGGCGGCGTAGGTCACCCGGGACAGGGGTTCGGTCCCGCCGGCTATCATGGCCTCGGCCGCGCCGTCGGCGATGAGGTCCCGGGCGAATCCGATGGCGGTTCCGCCGGAGGAGCAGGCGGTCATGAAGGTGGTCTTGGGCCCCATGATGTCCAGAGCCGATGCGATGTGGTCGGCCGAAGACGCGCAACAGAAAGACGCGAATCGCGAAAAGGGGAGGGGGCCGCCGCCGGCCAGATGATCCCGGTATAACGTTTCGCACTCCAGCATGCCGCCGGCCCCGCCGCCGACGACCACGCCGATGCCGGCCTTCAATTCGTCCGGAACCGGCAGCAGTCCGGCATCCGTTATGGCCTCCAGGGCCGCCGCCATGGCCATGGCGTCCGACCGGGACATCCGTTTGCGCCGATAGGGTCCGGGGATGGCGGTTCCGGGATCGAAATCCCGGACCTCGCCGCCGGTGTGGGTTCGGAAGCCGGCCGTGTCGAATACCGTAACCGGCCCGATGCCGCACACGCCCTTTTTTAATGCCTCGGCGAAGGCGGGTACGGTTGTCCCGATGGCGGTGACGGCCCCCAGGCCGGTGATGACGACCCTTCTGTTCTGCATAGGCTCCTTTAAAATTCCAACCAAAAACGTGTGCGCAACAAAAAGAGGAGGCTGGCGTCATACCCCTCCTCTTCAAACGCTTCTATTACCATATTTCAGGTGGACAACGCAAAAAAGGAATGCAGACAGGAATGACCTCAACATCCATAAGGACCTCGAAAAAGTGGGGCGCGCCATGCAAACGACGGGGATTGCAAGGGCTTTTAAGGAGCGCTTTGCGCCCTGCGCACTTGACCCTTTTATCAATGCCGGGATACCATGTGGGCGAACGAAACGCCGGGATCGATCCGGTCGAGCGGCGCCTTCGCGTCCGGCAACCGGCGAGCATCGGCGAAAGTCACAAACCTTTTGAAAGTATCGGCATAAAAGTGTAAACTCAAAGGAGAGGAACAGATGGGCGAGAAGTCTGAAAAAAAGCAAAACGTCAACGAAGTGGAAGCCCGGGTGACGGCCGAGTTGGATGATGCCCTGTTCGGTGATCTGGACGAGCCCCTTCTGGCCGACGATGACATGGTCGTCTCCGCCCCCTCGACGCCGACTCCCCGCCCCGCCAGAGCGAAAAACTACGACGAGATCTGGCGTGAAACAGCCATGGAGAATATCAACGCCGCTGCGGACACCCTGGCGGTGATAAAGAGCAGTGACCGGCAGGAATGGTTGGCCCACCTCATCGAGGCCATTGAAAAACGGCTGGGTCCGGAATCTCTGGACCTCATGACAGCCCTGATCCAGGACCGCCGAAGAAAAGGAAAATGGTAAATTGCCCATGACGGAAAATAAATTGAAACATCCTGAATTTGACGACATCGCCGCTGATATCGAGGCCGGCCTTGAATCGGAAAGCGATGATCGATTCTGGGAATGCGCCGAGCATCTTCTGGGAGAAATGCACAAGAATCGGCGGATACTGGAAATCGCCAGCAATGTGGAAGCGGAACGCCAGGCGGTCCGCCTGCCGATGGATCCGGTGGATCGACTGAAAAAGCGGATTCACGACGTGGTCTACGATCTTTCCGACCTGCCGGAGGAAGAACGTCAAGACCTTTTTACCGCCCTTCTGCATGAGATCGAAACCCGCATGGGGCCGCCGGCCCTGGTAGAACTGATGCAATTGGCCGGCTCGCGACAGGAGAGATGAGATGAAATCCGGCAACGACCGCTCGATGCATGGTTTTTCCCGGAATGGCCGGCGCCTGTCGGTCATTGTTTGTTTTATCCTCTTTTTCCAGGGATGCAGCGCATTGAGGGGCCATCCCGATTTTCCCCCCGAAGACCGACCCGCTGAAGCGTCTCTTTTTTTCACGGCCATGGATGCCGCCGTGGAGCGGGAAGCGGTGGGCGATGCCGCCGCCTTTCGATTGTCCGGTTTTCCCTACCTGCGCACCGATCGCTTTCTGGCGGCCATGGCGGCGCGCATCGAGACGGATGATCAGCGGGAGACTTGGCTGAACGCCATGCGGCAACTGGATATCGTCGGCCGGCAAAAAGAGATCCGCAACCTTCCGGATCATGCCGTCAACGACCTTGCGGACCGGTTCGGCGTCATTGGCCGGGAGGGCCTGATCGATCTCACCGCCGTCCGCGGCGATCGACTCCTGAAGACCGACAGTTCGGTTTCCGGATTCGTTGCCGCAGTGGCCGACGCCGTCCGGTGCAACAGCGAATATTCCAATTTCCTGCGGGTGGCCGGGCTCTACCCCATCGCCGCCCTCCCGGTGACCGCGCTCACCCACAAGGCCCAGCGGGAGTTCAGGGGGTGGCACCGGACGCCGCCGGAGGCACTGCCCGTGCGCGGCGTGTTGACCGATTACGTTCCGCCGTCTTTCTTCGCTGAGGAAACGGGCGACATTCTTTTTGATCGGGATGCCCTCGGCCGCATCATCCTCGCCCCGGAGCAGACCACTCAACTGGTCGAGCGGTTCGCGCCGGTCCTGCGGCAGGATGTGGCGGACGACGCGGACCGGCCGGGCCGGATGGTCTGGCAGGGCGACAGGGTCTCAGTGGACATCGAAAACCCGACCGCTTATGTCTACCTGACCCACGCCTTTTACCGCGACGTTCCGGCGATCCAGATCAACTATGTTTTCTGGTACCGGGCCCGGACCGGCCCCGATGCGCCCCTGATCGAGCGGGGCCGTCTGGACGGCATGACCGTCCGGGTCAGTCTCGCCCCTGACGGCCGGGCCTTCATGGCGACCGTGATGAACAACTGCGGCTGCTACCAGCAGTCCTTTCCGCATCCCGATTTCGTCTCGGGCGTCGCCCCCCAGCCTCTGGAGATCGACGCCTTTGCGCCGGCGGACCTGCCCGGGGACATCCCGCCGTTGCGGTTATCCCTCCGGGTCAATTCCGGATGGCATCAAGTCCAGCGCGTGGTCTCGGGGCCCACTCCGGACGAGGGCATCGTCTACAGCATCCGACCTTACAGCGACCTGGAGAGTCTTCCCAGGGAAAGCGGCGGGGCCGAAAGCATCTTCACCCCCGACGGCATCGTCAAAGGGTCGGGACGGATCGAACCCTACATCCTGTTCTCCATGGGCATCCCCGATGTCGGCGCCATGCGCCAGCGGGGCCATCACGCCACCCGTCTGGTGGGGCGGGAACATTTCGACGATCCACAGGTCTTCAACCGCAATTTCATTTTCAGAGAAGAAGAGACCGCGCCATGAAAGCCATCGCCATTCACCCGAAGGACAAATTCGCCGGAGCCATCGATACGACCTTCCCTGTCCAGGAGGCCGGCCGGGCCCATCAGTATGTGAAGGAGAACCGGAACATCGGGAAGGTGATCCTGACGGTCGGCAATTCGGCGCCGTGAAAATCGGTCTCCAGACCTGGGGATCGGAGGGGGACCTCCGGCCGTTCGTCGCCCTGGCCGCCGGACTGGCGGCGGCAGGCCATGAGACGACCCTGGCTTATTCGGAGGTCACGGACAAAGACGTTTCCGACCTCGCCCGGCGTCTGGGATTCTCGGCCCGGCGGGTGGGGACCCTGGGGGACGGCGTCTGCCTGATGCAGCGTCACGGCATGGACGTTCTGACCACCCGAAACCCATTGTTCCAGGTCCGCAAGATCCTCCGATATTTTTTCAACCCGATGACCGAAGACCTTCTGGCGGCGGCCCGGGATCTGTGCCGGGAAAACGATATTGTCGTCGGCCATTTTCTGGTCCATCCTCTGGTTCTGGCGGCCCAGGAAGCGGGATGCCCGCGGATATCGGTCTTCACCGCCCCGGTCCATCCCTCCCGTCACTACATGGCCGGCGGCGGCCCGGACCTGGGGCCTTTGATCAACCGGTTTCTCTGGTTTATCGGCGAGTTTCTCATCGACCGGCTTTTCGCCCCGGACATCAACCGCCTTCGTCGCCGGGAAGGCATCGATCCTATCCGACGGGTGATCGGAGAGGTCTGGTCGTCTCCCATTCTTGACCTTGTCGAAATCAGCCCGACCCTCTTTCCGCGGCCCGACGACTGGCCTTCGCATGTCCGGGTCCCCGGATTTTTCAACATCCCCGGCGACAAAGAAGATTGGGAGATGCCCGACGCTCTGAAACGATTTCTCGACGCCGGACCGCCGCCGGTCTTCATCACGTTCGGCAGCCTGACGGCGGCGGAAATCGATCCCCGAGACACAATCGGCCTGCTGACGGAAGCGGTCCGAACGGCCGGATGCCGGGCTATCCTTCAGTTCGACGGCAAAGCGGCCCCCGGCTTGGCGGACGATCCCCACCTCTACTTCATCGGCCCTGCTCCACACAGCCATATATTCCCCCGCTGCGCCGCCATCGTTCACCACGGCGGCTCCGGCGCCACTCAGACCGCAACCCTGGCCGGCCGTCCCTCCGTGGTGGTTGCCCACGCCTCGGACCAGACCTTCTGGGCCGCCACCCTTCATCGGGCGGGCATCGCGGCCCGGCCCCTGCATCGCAGATCTCTAACCGCCCAAAATCTGTCCCAGGCCATTAAAACGGTTCTGTCTTCACCGGAGATGGCGGAGGAGGCGAGTCGGATGGGGAAACAGATGTCTGGTGAGGACGGGGTGGGGGAGGCGGTGCGGTTGATCACCCGCGCATACAGACAGACGTTGCGGTGAGACCGCGAAGGCGGGCAGGTTGAATCCTTTGGTGACCGCGAAGCCGTACAGAGTAGTATGATTTAAAAACGGTCTAAAATCATACCGCTCCGCTGAAAATACTGAAATCGATCCTGACAAAACATCAGAAAGATTCGGCTCTCCCCCCGATATAACGCTTTTATCAACTAAAACAAAAACATGAACGATATAAACGCCCCAAAAATCTTCCAGTATGATCACACCGGCTCATCTTTTTTATAGTATGCCATACTTTTTGTGTTGATTTTTCACTCCAATCCTGATACCCAAATCACAATCCAATGGAAAATGAACCGAACGCAGCGCTATTTTCCTGTAATGAGATAAAGCTCGGTGCGATCAAGCAGAAATTAATTTAACAGCAGCGGTCCAAATGCATGTCGCCATAGGAGAGAACCCGACGGTTAAAGGGACAGGAAGGTAGCCCGCACTTTTCCACGCCAACCGCCAACCATCTTCAGAAAGGGGGTCGTTTATGGAAGGAAGCATGGAGCGCTGGTTAGCGTTTGCCGGATTTTCATCCAATCCGTTCGCCGTTCACGAGGCGGGCAGGGAAAATCTGTTGCCCGAGTATTTTGTCCCCTCTCCTTGTTTCGACGACATCGTCGGAGAGCCCGCCTGTCCGCGATCCTCCGTGGTGTTTGCCGCCAGGGGATGCGGCAAAACCGCGCAGCGGAGAATGATCCAGAATCTCTGCCGCAGCCGGAATCTCGTTCGGGGCCGGGGGCTCGCCACCGTCTATTCGGACTTCGAGCCCATCGCCGCACTGCCCGCCGATTCTGAGTCCCATGACGTGGTGCGGGTCCATGTGTTGCAAAGCCTTCATCATGCCGTGGCCAGCCTGACGACCGATCTGTTGAGCGATGAGAAGATATTTATCCGATACTGCGAGCTGTCCCGCTGGGAGAAGGTTCACATTCACTGGTTCCTTTTTCAATTCAGCCGGGAACTCTCGCCCGTTCAGCGGGCTGAACTGGCGCGGCTGGGCATCAAACCGCCGGCGACTCACACAACATCGGATCAGGACGACATCAGCGAGGCTCTGCTCA
Organism: Desulfobacteraceae bacterium; assembly: GCA_011390065.1. GTDB lineage: Bacteria > Desulfobacterota > Desulfobacteria > Desulfobacterales > JAABSP01 > JAABTD01. The sequence continues at coordinate 790 of JAABTD010000232.1, read as the reverse complement.
ACCAGGTCGAAGATCTGGCGCTGGCCACGCCGATCTATCTGATGCGGCTCTTCTTAAAGCTTCTGGGCGGGCTTGGGTATGACGCCCACTACGTGCTCGTGGACGGCGTCGATGAACTGACCGCCACTGCATCCGACACAGAATCGGCCATTCGGCTCATCTCGCCGCTGCTGTCCCATTTGAGTCTTTTGGATATGCCGGGGCTGGCTTTCAAGTTTTTCCTGCCCCGGGAATGGACCGGCTGGTTAATAGACCGTCACATGATCCGCCGGGACCGGCTCCAGGTCCGTTACGTCGACTGGACGAAGCCCCAACTGGTCGAGATGCTCCACAGACGGCTGGCGGCATTTCGCGGCCGGGCGGATATGGACGACCTCTGCGAACCCGATCTGGCCGATTGCATCGAAATGGAGATGGCCCGGCTCTCCCTGGGATCGCCGCGAAACCTGATTCGTCTGGGCAACTTCCTGTTTTCAGAACATTGCGTACGTTTCAACGGATCGGCCCAGAGACAAATCCCCATGGCGGTATGGGAAGACGCCAAATCGCGTTTTTTAAAAGCGCGGGACACCCTTTGCACCGGCAATAATGGCGGGAACGTTGGGTCCAACCCCGTAAACAACCCGTTTTTCCCGCCATGCTGATCTTTGTTGCTTCCCAACAGGAGGCGCAATGAAAGGAACGCTATGTTCAAACCCTCCATCGAATCGATTCGGATGCGCAGCCGCTCTCCCCAAGCCCGCGACTTCTGGAAGAACCGGTACAAGCCGACAATGGACGCCATCAAGGG
>JAABTD010000051.1 GCA_011390065.1 Desulfobacteraceae bacterium | reverse complement strand
GTTTTTCTTTCCGGGCCCTTCGGCGGGTTCCAACCGCGAAACGCCCGTGGTCCGCGCGGTCAGAGCCGACGGGCCTGCGGTGGTCAACGTCGGCTCCCGGTATGAAATCCGGCGGAGCCCCTTTCCCGGCTTCCGGATGGATCCCCTGTTCGAGTCGTTTTTCCGGGACTTTTTCGAACCCGACATGCGCAAGCGCCAGGAACGCAACAGCCTCGGCTCCGGGGTGATTATCGACGGCCGGAAAGGGCTGATCCTGACCAATGCCCATGTGGTGGCCGGCGCCGGCCAGGCCGACGCCATTACAGTGACGCTCCAGGACGAACGGCAGTTCGACGCCCGGGTTGCGGGCATGGATGCGGCCTCGGATCTGGCCCTTCTTCAGATCCGGACGGACCAGCCCCTGCCGGAGATGAAGATGGGCGATTCGGACGACCTGATGATCGGGGAGACCGTCATCGCCATCGGCAACCCCTTCGGCTTCTCTCACACCGTCACCACCGGCGTGATCAGCGCCCTGAACCGGTCCATCCGGACCGAGGACCGGGTCTATCACCATTTCATTCAGACGGACGCCTCCATCAACCCGGGCAACAGCGGCGGCCCCCTGCTCAACATCAACGGCGAACTCATCGGCATCAACACCGCCATCTACGCCAAGGCCCAGGGGATCGGGTTCGCCATCCCCATCAATTCGGCCAAACGGATCATCGCCGATCTCGTCGAATACGGAGAGGTGATTCCGGGGTGGCTGGGCCTCATCGTTCAGGAACTGGACTTCCGGCTGGCCCGGTACATGGATCTGCCCCGGGACATCGGCGGCGTTGTGGCCAAAGAAGTCGAATCCGACAGCCCGGCCGAAAAGGCGGGGCTTGAAAGCGGGGACATCCTGCTGAGCATGGCGGGGCGGAAAATCGCATCGGTTCCCGATTACCGGATGGCGCTGCGCGCCTTCCCGTCCGGCGAGGCGGTGGGACTGACGATCTGGCGATCCGGCAAACAACAGGCCCTTTCCGCCCGAACAGCGACATTCCCGTCGGATCGGATTCCGGATCTGATTCACCGGCTTTTCGGAATCAAAGCGAACGATCATCCGAGCGCAAAGGGGATCGTGATCACCGAGGTCAAAAAAGGGTCCCATCTCGCCGGCATCGGCGTTCGACCAGGCGATCTGATCCGGGCTATTGACGACGCACCCATCGGGAACATGAGCGATTTCGGAAAAACAGCGGTCAAATATCGGAATCGCTCTTCGGCGGTGGTCCTTTTGCAGCGCGAAGACCGGGCATACTACATCACGGTGAATTTATAGTGGAAGGGGCCTTGATGCCATGAAGACCAGCGACGCAAGCGGCGACGAAAAACGGGCCATACCCCAGGAGCTTCTGGAACTTAATCGGGATCTTAACACCCGGCTGAAGCAGAAAACCCTGCCCGAAGCGGAAGGTCCCCCGATTTTCCGGATCATCAGAGACGACAACTGCCCTATTTACGAACTGGGTGATGAGTTCCAGCTCTCGGGAAAGATCTTTCGGGTGCCGGTCAACAAAGCCCCCTGCCTGATCCTGGCCAAAGACGTGTTCAAGGTATTGCAGCATCAGGCCGGGGACGGACCGGACCCGGACCCGGCTTTCAACTGCAGCGGATGCACCGGCCGCATTCTGTTCAAGTACGGCAAATCAAAACATAAGACTCCTCCGCCGGTCGACGACAAACCCGACAACTATGTCGGGGCCGTGGTCAATCTGTTGAGCACCTTTTCGATCTTCAAAGGTCTGAGGGAAGATGAGATCCGGGACATCGTCTCCTTTCTGCGCCTGAACAAATTCGAAGAAGACGACGTGATCCTGCGCAAGGGGGAACCGGGGCGCAACCTGTTCATCCTCGTCTCCGGAAAGGTGGAAGTGCTCAGCGAAGACGGCATGTCCATCGCCTTCATGGGCGCCGGCGAGGTCTTCGGCGAAATGAGCCTTCTTTCCGGTGATCCGGTGGGCGCCACCATCAAAGTGGTGGAACCGACCACAGTGCTTTTTGTCGGCGCCAAGGATTTCAAAAAGGTCTTGAATGAGGTCCCCAGCCTCCAGCTCAACTTCACCCGCCTGCTGGCCCGCCGGATGTCCGAGATCAACCTGGCCCGGTCCGAGGAATTCGCATCGGGCATGACCGGAAAGCTGTCGGAAATGCCTCCCGCTGAATTGTTCCAGACCCTGAACGTCAACCAGAAGACCGGGGTGCTGACCCTGAAGCTCCCCCGGGAATCGGCCTATCTGTCCTTCCGGGAAGGGGAACTCATCAGCGCCCGATACCGGAACAAGGAGGGTCAGGAGGCTTTTTTCGAACTGCTGAAAATCAAGGAAGGTCGTTTCAAGTTCATCCCCGGACTATCGCCGGAAGAAATGGAAGCCCCTGAGGTGGGGGACTTCATGCACCTGCTCATGGAAGGTCTCCGAAAAATCGACGAAGACGACAAGAATTTCCTCCGCACCATGATCCCGAACTTGACGCAGTGACGCTAATGGAGGATCCTTTGGCAAAAGAGACGATGCAAGCTCTCAACGACGCAGCCACGCTGCTGCTTCAGATCGAACCCGGGGACAGCGACAACGATGCCGACCTCTCCCGGTTGAAAGACCAGCTGGACGCGATCTCCGGAGACGAAACCGCGGCCCGGCCGGTTCGGGAGGCCGCGGCCCGGGCCGGAGAGAAGATTTCCGACATGCTTTCCGCCGACGGCCCTGAGGCGACTTTCACTGACGCGACGTTCACTGACGCCCTGGCGGCGGCGGGACAAGCCATTGAAGCCGCCATGCACGGCCTGGAAGAGGCAGCGGCGCCCTCTGCCGTTATCGCTGAGACGGCGCAGATCCCGTCCGGGGCGACCTCTGCGGCTGCCCGCTACCTGCCCGAGGAGGCGGACATCGATCTCATGGAGGCCTTCATCGTGGAAAGCAGCGACCTGCTGGTCAATGCCGAAGAGGCGCTCCTCGCCCTGGAATCCGAGCCCGGGGACATGGACGCGGTCAGCACGGTGTTCCGGGCCTTCCACACCATCAAGGGCACCTCGTCCTTTCTGGACCTGGGCCTCGTCTCCGACCTGGCCCATCGGGCGGAAACCCTCCTGAGCCGCGTCAGGGACGGGGACATCCGCTTTGCCGGAGGATATGCCGATCTGGCCCTTCGATCCCTGGACGCCCTCAAGGATCTCATCGGGGAAGTGCAGTCCGCCCTGGACGGTTCTCCCTATGCCAAACCGGCGGGATATGACGATCTCTACGCCGCCCTGGCCGACCCCGAAGCCGTTGGAATCTCCGAATCTCAGGTTGCAACCCCGACGCCTGTTCCCGACGCGCCCTTGCCGCCGGAAACCGCGGCGCCTGAAGACGCCTTTCCGGAACCGGCAACCCCGACGCCGGCGCCCTCCCTTCAGCAGGAAACGGGAGCCCGGTCGGCGCCTCCGGCCCAGCAGCAGAGAAGCCCGGAGCCGGGCCGGGTGATCAGGGAGTCCTCCATCCGCGTGCCGGTAGAGCGGCTCGACCGATTCATCGACATGGTGGGGGAACTGGTGGTGGCGCATTCCATGGTGGTTCAGGATGAAGCGGTGGCCTCCGGCAATCACCACGATCTTTCGAAAAAAGTGGGCCAGACCACCAAAATCGTCCGGGAACTCCAGCGGATGAGCATGTCGATGCGGATGATCCCCCTCAAGGGGACCTTTCAAAAAATGGCGCGTCTGGTCAGGGATCTGGCCCGGAGAGCGGACAAAAACGTCTCCTTCATCACCGATGGGGAAGACACCGAAATCGACCGCAACATGGTGGACATCATAAACGATCCCCTGGTTCACATGGTGCGCAACGCCGTGGATCACGGCATCGAACCGCCCGGGGACCGGGAGCGGGCCGGCAAACCGGTCAACGGCATCGTCCAGCTGTCGGCCTACCACTCGGCGGGCAACGTGGTGGTGGAGATCCAGGATGACGGCAGGGGCCTTGACCGGGAGGCGATTCTCTCCAAGGCCCTGGAGCGGGGGTTGATCGCCACCATTGACGGGCTTTCGGACGAAGAGGTCTACGACCTGATCTTCCATCCCGGATTTTCCACCGCCCACAGCGTCTCCGAAGTATCGGGCCGCGGCGTTGGCATGGATGTGGTCAAAACCAACATCGAATCTCTCCGGGGGCAGGTGGAGGTCAACTCCCGGCCGGGGCAGGGTTCCGTAGTCAAGATGAGACTGCCCCTGACCCTGGCGATCATCGACGGCATGGTGATCCGGGTGGGAACCCAGAAATTCGTCATCCCGACCGTCTCCATCGTACGATCGGTTCAGCCGACCGAAAGCGAGCTGTCCCGGGTCTTCGAGCGGGGAGAGATGCTCTACCTCCAGGGCAAGTTGATCCCGCTGTTCCGGCTGGCGACCCTTTTCGAAATCGATGACGCGGCAACCGACCCCACCCGGGCCATCGTGGTGGTGGTGGAGGAGGACCGCCGGCAGACCGGACTGCTGGTGGATGAACTCATCGGAAGCCAGCAGATCGTCATCAAGACCCTGGGCGAGGCCCTGGGCGACATCCCCGGCATTTCCGGCAGCGCCATCATGCCCAACGGCCGGGTCGGTCTGATCCTCGATGTCGGCGGCCTGGTGCGGCTGGCCAATGATTTCAACCCAGAAAAGCAGGCCCCCGATGAACCTGACCCAATCGATCACGTCGACGTCAGCGGAACTGACCGAGAAACAGTTTAAAAAAATCAGCGGCATCGTCTATGAGCTGTGCGGCATCCACCTCAAGGAAGGGAAAGAGGCCCTGGTGCGGGCTCGGTTGATGAAACGGCTCCGGGCTCTGGGCATGGAAAGCTTCAACACCTACATCCATTTCATTGAAAGCGATGCCGGCAGCCGGGAACTGGAAATGATGGTGGACGTCATGACCACCAACAAGACCAGCTTTTTCCGGGAGCCGGCCCATTTCGACTATCTGAGGGACCACATTCTTCCCACGCTCCGACGCCGGCGGATGCGGTTCTGGACAGCCGCCTGTTCATCGGGAGAGGAGCCGTATTCCCTCGCGATCTTTATCCGGGAAGCCATTCCGGACATCGACCTGATAGATGTGAAAATTCTGGCCACGGACATCTCCACCCGGATGCTGGAAAAGGCCCGCCGGGCCGCCTACCCCAGGGAGGCGTTGCAGGAGATCCCCGGACATCTGGCGCAGAAGCATTTCGCCAGGATGCCGAACGCCGCATCCCCTGCACTGTACCGGGTGAAGGACCCTGTGCAGAAAATGGTCCGGCTGGCGCGGCTCAACCTCATCGATCAATGGCCCATGAAGGGACCTTTTGACGTCATCTTCTGCCGGAACGTCATGATCTATTTTGATCGGCCCACCCAGCAGCGATTGATCAACCGGTTCTGGGACTACCTGGAACCGGGCGGCTATCTATTTGTCGGCCATTCGGAAGGGCTGTCGGCCATCTCCCACAAATTTCATTATGTCCGACCGGCGGTGTATAAGAAATGAAGGCACAAAGGGACAAAGGCACAAAGGCGCAAAGGGTTTGCGCTTTAGCCGCTCGGCGTCTTGATTTTTTGAAATATCCGTTATTCCCGGCGTTTGTGATCTTCCGCCTTTGTGCCTTTGTGCCTTTGTGCCTTTGTCCCTCGGTGTTTCAATGAAACATGTGGTCTACGTGGGGGATATGAAAACAGGAGAACGGGAAGACGTGCTCGTGACCCACGCGCTGGGCAGTTGCCTGGGCCTGATGGTTTACGACCCTGTGGCGCAGGTGGGCGGGCTGCTCCACGCCATGCTGCCGCTTTCGAGCATCAACCCCCAGAAGGCCCGGGCCAACCCCTTCATGTTTGTGGACACAGGCGTCCCGGTGCTGTTCAAGACCCTTTACAGCATGGGGGGGCGGAAATCGCGCCTGATCGTCAAGGCGGCCGGCTGCGGCAGGCCGCTGGGAAACGATGAAATGTTCAAGATCGGAGAACGCAACTACACCGTGCTGAAAAAACTGCTCTGGAAAAACAATGTCCTGCTGGAGTCGCAAGACGTGGGCGGCGCCGCCAGCCGCACGGTGCATTTCGACCTGTCGACCGGCCGCACCACCATCAGCAGCGGCGGCGTTAAAACCGATATATAGAGTAAAAAGAGGGAGATAATGAAACAACTGGGCGTAAAAAAGAAAATGGGGACGGTCTCGGTGATCATGATCGCCGTCTCCATCCTGGTCTCCGCCGGTTTCAGCATCTACGATTATATCCGCGAGCGGGGGCGGATGGCTGAAAACTTCAATGAAATCATCGAGCCCATCACCCAACGGCTGGCCGACGGCCTTCAGAAGCCGCTTTGGTTTCTGGACGAGAACCTGACCGAAAAACTCATCGAACTGGAAATGATGGACAAACGGGTCTACGGCGTCGTGGTCCGGGAATCCGACGGCAAAACCGTTTTTACCGCTAAAAAACGGAACGAAAACCAGGAGGTGGTCGATGCCGGAGGCGACATTGGGGATGCAAAGGAGCCGGTGATCAGAACAGCGCCCATTGAGTACGAGGGCAAGACCATCGGCGCCGTCGAGATCTACTTCACCACCCGATTCATGAAGGGCGCCCTGAACGATCTGATCGTTTTTATCATCATAAAAGTGGTGGTGATGAGCGTTCTCCTGGTCTCCATCCTTCTGCTCATTGTCAACCGGTTTTTTATCCGCCCCATCTCCCAGGTCACCGCCGGCCTGGACGACATCAGCACGGAAGTGGACATGGCCGTGGCGCAGGTCGCCGCCACCAGTCAGCACCTGACCGCCGGCGCCGCCAAACAGGCGTCGTCCGTGGAGGAGACATCCTCCTCCCTGGAGGAAATGAACTCGATGATCCGCCAGAATGCCGAAAACCTCACACACGCCAACGGCGTGATGGCGGAAACAGGCCAGGTGGTCGACGATGCGGGCCGGTCCATGACCCAGCTGGCCGATTCCATGTCGGATATTTCCAAAACGGGAGAGGAGACGCGCAAGGTCATCAAGACCATCGAGGAAATCGCCTTTCAGACCAATCTTCTGGCCCTGAATGCGGCTGTGGAGGCGGCCCGGGCCGGGGAGGTGGGGGCGGGGTTCGCCGTGGTGGCCGAAGAGGTTCGAAACCTGGCCATCCGTTCCAGCGACGCGGCGCGCAATACGGCGGAACTCATCGAAGCCTCCATCCAGGGAATCCGGGATGGTTCAAAAGTGGCCTTTGAAACCAACGAAGCTTTTAAAAGCGTGGCCGACGGCGCCGTGAAGGTGGCTTCGTTGTTGACCGAGGTGACGGCGGCTTCCCAGGAACAGGCCCAGGGCATTCAGCAGATCAGTCAGGCCATGTCTGAAATTGACAAAGTCGCTCAGGAGAACACCGGATCCGCGGAGAACATGTCCGCGGCCCTGGAGGAGATCAACGGGCAGGTCAATCACATGAAGCGCTACATCCGGCAGCTTCTGGGGCTCATCGGCAGGAAAAGCGGCGACGAACATCCGGGTCGGCGGCAATCCTCGTTTTCCAGTGAGCGGCAAGCCCGACAAGCCTATCTGCCGGAAACCCGGACGGATGAATTTCTCCTGGAAGCGGATTGGGAACGAGCCGGCGCCACAAGCAGGAAATCGCTGCCGCAAACGACCAAAAAAGGACAGGTTGCGCCATGAACCGGGTTCCGGCGCCAACCGGGTCCAAAAAAGGGAGGCCATGAACGCTGACATCGTGGAAAGAATTGAAACGGACGCGGCTGACTTTGCCGCCCGGCACAGCGTCCGGGTGGCGGAGCTGCTCAGGATCCAGATGTCGTCCGCCGGAACCGCGGCGTCCCTCATCGATGCAACAGGACGTCAGACATCGGAGGGCGTCCTGAATCTGGTCAACAGCGGCTATTTCGGACTCTCCAGGAATGCTAAATCCCTTGCCCATGCCCATGAATTGATGGGTGGAGAGCGGCTGGCCCATGTGGCGCTGGCCGCCTGGGTGTGCGATCTTCTCGTGGAACCGGCGCCCGGGTACGATCTGCCGGCCGGCGACCTCTGGCGACATGCCCTGGGGGTTTCCATCGCATCGGAGCACCTGGCGGACACCCTGAAAATCGAAGGGGCGAAATCGGTTTTTCTGGCCGGGATCTTCCATGATATCGGGAAGCGGATTCTGGGGCCTTACGTGGCGAAGGCTTCCGATGATTTCGACCGGCAAACCGAAAAGGGGATGTCGTTCGAAGCGGCGGAAGCGGCGGTGCTGGGGATCGATCACGCGACCCTGAGCGGACAGATCCTGTCGGCGTGGGCCTTCCCCCCGGCATTGGTCGATGCGGTCCGCTGGAGCCATGCGCCGGACGGATTGTCCCCCCCGTCCCTCCTTGCGGATCTGCTTCATGTCAGCGATGTCCTTTGCCTGACCATCGGCATCGGCATGGGAAAGGAAGGGTTGCAGTACAAAGCGTCGCCCGCCGCCACCCGGCGACTGAACGCCACTATCGGGACCCTTGAACTGGTGGCCAGCCATACGCTGCAATGGACCAACGAGCTGGCCGATCTGCCCGTGACGCTCTGAAATACGAAAAACCATCTTGAAGGAAACACCATGCCTTTGAACATACTGATCGTCGACGATAGCGCAGTCATGCGGTCCATGATTCTGAAATCGCTCCGCATGGCCGACCTGGACATCGAAGCAGCCCACCAGGCGACCAACGGGCTGGAGGGATTGTCCATCCTCAATGCGCATCCCATCGACATCGACATCGTCATCGTGGACATCAACATGCCTGTGATGAACGGCGAGGAAATGATCCAGCGGATGAAAGAAAACGAGAAAACGAAAAACATCCCGATTCTGGTCATCTCCACCGAGGGAAGCCAGATCAGGAAAGAGGCCTTGCGCCGACAGGGCGTCGCTTTTATCCATAAACCCTTTTCACCGGAACAGATCCGGGACACCATGAATGCGATGGTCGGGAGGACATGATGACGGACCAGATAGCGGAAGCGAAAGAAACGATCTATCAGGTGGCGGAGGATGTGCTGGAGAAGCTGGCGTTCCTGTTCTCCTTCCGGGAAGAAGAGAGGGGACCCATGGACTATGGATCGGCGGTGGTCGCAAGCGTCTCCTTCACCGGCCAGTTCAAGGGACGGTTGTTGATGGCGGTCTCCAGCGAGATGTTGCCGGAACTGGCCGCCAATATGCTCGGCATCGAAGAGGAGACGAGCCCTGAAGAGCAGCGGGACGCCCTCAAGGAACTCATCAATGTCATCTGCGGCAACCTTCTGCCCGAAATTGCCGGACGGAAACAGTTGTTCAACGTCAACACCCCTCGAATTCTTCCCTCCGGAGAGATCGAGGCGATCATATCAGACAAAAACCCCGCGGCCACCGCAAAACTGGCCCTGGAAGAAGGCCAGTGCGACCTTATCCTTTATCTGGATGACGCTGGCCCCGGCGTTTCCCTCGAACCGGAGACGCCCGAGCCGTAAAATGCAACGCCATTCACCCCTTTATGGTTGGAGTTAATTGGATCCATGAAACATATTGTCTTAGTCGGGAATATGAAGGTCGGAAAAGAAGGGGACACCATTGTCACCTACGCCCTGGGAACCAGTCTGGGGCTGATCGCCTATGATCCGGTGGCCAAAGTGGGAGGGCTGCTTCACGCCATGCTGCCTCTTTCGAAATCCGACCCCAAAAAAGCGGAAGCCAACCCCTGCATATTCGTAGATACCGGGGTCCCCAGGCTGCTGGAAGAGGTCTACAACCTGGGTGGAGAAAAATCCCGGCTCGTTGTCAAGGCCACCGGTTGCTCACGACCGGAGGGCGACAACGAGATGTTTAAAATCGGAGAAAAAAATTACGCGGTCCTGAAAAAGATCCTCTGGAAGAACAATATTCTTCTGGAAACCGAAGATGTGGGCGGGGCCGCCAATCGGACGGTTCAGTTCAATGTGTCCACGGGCGAATTGTCCGTCACATCCTGACTCACCATCCCACGCCACAGCGTGGTCGTGATAAAGAGGTTAAAATGGCAATCAACATCCTTATTGTAGACGACAGTGCGGTCATGCGGGCCATGATCCTCAAGTCCTTGCGGATGACCGGTCTGGATATCGGCGAGACCTATCAGGCGGGAAACGGCCAGGAGGGACTGGAGGCGCTCAACGACAACTGGGTCGATATGGTCATCGTGGACATCAACATGCCGGTAATGAACGGAGAAGAGATGATCGGTCAGATGCGGGAAAATCCGGCCACCGCCGACATCCCCATCGTGGTGATCTCCACCGAAGGGAGCGAGGCCCGCCTGGAGCGGCTCAGGGAAAAAGGCGCGGCCTTCATCCACAAGCCGTTCACGCCGGAGACCATCCGGGATACCATGAGAACCATGCTCCACCTGGAAGAAAATGATTAAAGTCCTCATCGTCGATGATTCAGCGATCATCCGACAGATTCTGACCCGTGAACTCTCCAAATTCACGGATATCGAGATCGTGGGCAGCGCCATGGACCCCTACGTGGCCAGAGACAAGATCGTCAAACTCGAGCCGGACGTCATTACCCTCGACCTGGAAATGCCGCGCATGGACGGGCTGTCTTTTCTGGCCAAACTGATGAAGTACCGCCCCATGCCCGTGGTGGTCCTCAGTTCACTGACGCCGAAAAACAGCGAAACCGCGCTCAAAGCCATGGATCTCGGCGCCGTGGAGGTGCTGTGCAAGCCCGGATCGGCCGACGCCACCCAGGATGTCTCCCGGAGTCTGGTAAACGCCATACGCATGGCGGCGTCAGCGCAGATCAACCCCAAAGCGCCCCAACCGCCGCCAACGCCCCGGACAGCTCACCGCGAAACCGAACCGGTCGCCGCACTGGCCACGGTCCGGACGACCCATCGGGTGATCGCCATCGGCGCCTCAACAGGCGGCACCAAAGCCATCGAGATGGTCCTCCGGGACATGCCGCCCGCCTCCCCCGGCATCGTCATCGTCCAGCACATGCCGGAAAAATTCACCACCGCCTTTGCCCGGCGTCTCAACGACATCTGCCGGATCGAAGTGAGAGAGGCGCAGGACAACGACCAGGTCGTTCCCGGACGCGCCCTGATCGCCCCCGGAAATCGTCACATGGTGCTGCACCGGAGCGGCGCCCAGTACCTGGTGAAGATCAAGGACGGCCCGCCGGTCCATTATCAACGCCCCAGCGTCAACGTCCTGTTCCAGTCCATGGCCAAACATGCCGGTAAAAACGCCGTGGGGGTCATCCTGACGGGCATGGGAGCCGATGGGGCCGCCGGGCTTCTGGCCATGCGGGAAAGCGGCGCCGTCACCCTGGCCCAGGACCAGGCCACCTGCGTGGTGTATGGCATGCCCCGGGAAGCGGTCAAACTGGGGGCGGCCCAGAAGATCCTTCCCTTGCCCGACATCGCCCGGGGAATCGCCGACGCCGTCCAGGAGATGGAAAAGGCCCCAAAGGACAAAGGGAATGGTGGATAAACGATCCAACGCCATTGCGCCGACCGATTATTTCATCGAACCCGGCTACATCCTGGTGGCGGCGAAGCCGGCGGTCATCTCCGGCGTTCTGGGGTCGTCCGTTTCAGTCTGTCTTTACGATCGGAAACGGAAAGTGGGAGGAATGAACCATTTCCGATATCCCTTCATCGGGGACCGGCATCGGGCCACCGCGATTTACGGCAACGTCTCCACCCTCGCCCTCATTCGTATGATGATCGCCGACGGCTCAAAGCCGAAGCACCTGGAGGCCCAGATCCTCGGCGGCGGACACAACCCCTCCGTCTCCGCCCAAAACATCGGGCGGGAAAACGCTATGATGGCCCGCAGGATCCTCATGCGTCATCGCATCAGCGTGGCGTCCGAAGATGTGGGGGGCAAGAAGGGGCGCAAAGTGGTCTTCAACACCCGTCAGAACGAGATCGCGGTCATGAAAGTGGACGCGCTGCGGTCCGGCGACTGGTATCCCTATGAGGAAAATCGATAACATACAGCCATGATTCGGAAAGCCATCATACAGGATGTCCGGGCCATCCATGCGCTTTTGCAACTCTACGGAAAACGGGGCGAACTCCTTCCCCGCCCCCTCACCCGGATTTACGATCACCTGCGGGATTTTACGGTCTGTGTGGACGAACATTCCGGAAAGGTCACGGGATGCTGCGCCCTCCAGTTCTGCTGGGAGGACCTGGCCGAGATCCGGTCCCTGGCGGTTCATCCCGATTATACCGGCCGGGGCATCGGGACGCTTTTTATGGAAGAGATGGTGGCGGAGGCGATCCGCTACCAGATCCGTCGGCTCTTCACCCTCACCTACCGGCCCGGCTTTTTCAAACAGTTCGGATTCATTCAAATCGACCGATCTGAACTGCCCTTGAAAATCTGGAGCGATTGCCTCCTCTGCGTCAAATTCCCCGATTGCGATGAAATCGCCATGATGAAGGGGTTATGAATAGATAAAATTGGAAGGACAGGGGGGATATTTCCAGACTCCCGGGATGGGGATGATCTGCTGCCGGCCCACCGTCAGCCAGTTGAAATCCGGTTTGAGTTCCCGAAGCTTGCCGTCCTCCGGCGGACAGGCCTGTTCGGTGGGAGCATAGGTGACCTGGAGGATGCAGATGTTGGCATCCTCCTCCCGGGCCGCCGCATAGTGCTTCCGGAATGTCCGGACGCCCATGCTGTTGGCCTCGGCGATTCGGGCCGTTTCATCCGGATTGTATTTCACCAGCACCGTTTTCGTCACCCCCCGCTCCGAGATGCGGATCAGGGCGCGGCTTTCGCTGCTGCCGGCATAAATCGTGGAGATGCAGGGAATTCGCTTAAGGTACTGGGCCGCCACAATGGCCGCCGTCCGGCGCCCTCCCACCATCACAGGCAGGCCGTAGTATTCGAAGAATTTTTTCTGGATGTCCTCGGCGTACTTATCCCCTTTTTCATACAGATCCTTGGAGATGTAGCGCAAATTCCGGGCCATGGCCTCGGCCGCGTCGGCGATGGGCCAGTCGATCCGCACATGGAAATGGCTCAGGCTGTAACGGTTCCGGGTCTGACTGGTCGGGTCCCGCTGGATGAGCAGGGCATAGTCCATCGGCAAAAGGACCTTGAGGAAGTTGAAAAAATGGGTCGATTCCAGATATTTCTGGTAGCGATCAAAGGACTTGTCCATGGGCAGATAACGGGATCGGGTCAAATTGGTCTTGGTGGTCCGGTTGACATCAAAAAACCGGATGTATTTTTTATGCGCCGCAGGGATGGAATCTTCGATGAAAATCACCAGAAAGGCGTTCTGGAGTTCGTACTCCACATCCGGCAACAGGGCCCGGGGCTTGAGTTCGCGCTTCTCCACGAAGGGGTAGGGGATGCCGCGTTCCAGAAATTTGTGGTAAGAGTCGATCAGCGCATATTCCACGATGAACTGATCCATCTCGTCCCGCAACAGCTCGTAGTAGGACCGGCGGAGGCGATTGGCGAGGCTGAGTTCTTCCCTTACGCTCCAGAAGGCCACAGTGGTCCTCCAAAGGCCGAAAATGCGTCGCCCCTGCCCTCCTGGTGTTTTCCGATAGGCGTCAACGTTGGTTCTCCTTCAGCCCGGCTTTGGCGTTGTGGATCATCTTTTTCCTGGACCATCGTTCCCAGAATCCCATCATGCCCGCACGGTAGGCCCGGTCCACCATGGCCTCCTTCACCTTCAGGCCGTCTTGCTCCGCCATGGCCCGCCGAAGGCACTCGGTTTTCAACCCGCATGCCAGACATCGGGCCGGAGTATGCCGCAGGTCGTCTTCCCCCAAAGGGAACACCGTCTCCAGGTCGCCGAAGCAGACGGGTTGATCCGACGTCGTCATACCGGCGCCTCACTTCCCGGCGTCATCCGGCTGATATACCCCGCGTCGGCAAAGCTGAAATACCGATTGTCGCCGATCACCAGATGTTCATGCACCGTGATCCCCATCACCCTGCAGGCTTCAACGAGCTGTCGGGTGACGGCGATGTCTTCGGCTGACGGATTGGGATCGCCCGACGGATGGTTATGGGCGAAAATCAGGGCCGCTGCGTGTTGATCCAACGCGGCCCGCACCACCTCCCTGGGATAGACGGAGCTGGCGGTCAGGGTTCCTTCGAAAAGGGTCCGGGCCCCGATGATCCGGTTTTTGGCGTCCAGAAACAGGGCTTTGAAACATTCACGGTTCTTGTCCCGCATGGTGCCGTAGAGATAATCAAACAATTCCCGGGAATTATTGACCGGATCCCGCTTGACCAACCGTTTCTCCAGGTACCGGTCGGCCACCGCCTTGATGAGCTTGATGCCGAAGACATTGGTGGGCCCGATGTTGTCGATTCCGCACAGATCTTCCTCGGAGGCCTCGAACACCCCCTGAAGCGTCTTGAACCGCTTCAAAGCCGCCTTGGCCGGCTCTTTACAGTCCCTGCGGGGCGTGGCCAGCGTCAACAGCAATTCGATCACCTCATAGTCGTGGAAACCATCCAGCCCGGAAGCCAGAAATTTTTCCCGCAGCCGCCGCCGGTGGCCGGCGCCTTTATGTTCTTTGGCATCTGTCATGTGAGATCATATTGTTATCGCTCGTCCAGCTCATCTTTGAGATCCCGGGTCATCAGCCGTTTCAGCGCCTCGGCCGGGGACGCCTCGTCATAGAGGACATGGTAGATCTCGTGGCAGATGGGCATTTCCACGCTCAGTTTCCGCGACAGGTTGTAGACCGATTTGGCGGTTTTGACCCCCTCCGCCACCATCCGCATATCGGCCAGAATCTCTGTGAGCGTCATCCCCTCTCCGATTTTCCGGCCCACAGTGTGGTTCCGGCTCACATCGCCCGTACAGGTCAGGAGCAGATCGCCGATACCCGCCAGCCCGGTGAAGGTTCGGGGGTTGGCGCCCATCTTGACCCCCAGACGACGGATCTCGGTGAGACCCCGGGTAATAAGGGCCGCCCGGGTGTTGAGCCCCAGTCCCAGCCCGTCGATGATGCCCGCAGCAATGGCGATGACGTTTTTCACCGCGCCCCCCAGCTCCACGCCGATTACATCCTGGCTGGCATAGACCCGAAACGCCGGAGTCGCAAACACCTGCTGGACCTGTTGGGCCGTGGCCTTGCTGGCGGAAGCCGCCGTGACCGCCGTGGGCGCCTGCCGGGCCACCTCCCTGGCAAAAGAGGGGCCGGACAGCACGGCAAGGCGATCCGGCGATACACCGGTCAGGGTATCGGCCAGCACCCCGGTCATGGTCAGGTGGGTGACGTTTTCAATACCCTTGGAAGCGGTCACCACAGTGGTCTTTGCCGTCACCATCCCCGCCATCTTTTCACCGGTCTCCCGCATCACATGGGAGGGGACCACCACCAGCAGCAGGTCCCGTTCCCCGATGGCTCGCCCCAGATCGTTGGTGGCGGAGAGATTGGGCGACAGGGTCACGCCCGGCAGAAACCATTCGTTTTCCCTGCGGGTCTCGATGGCTTCCCGGACTTCGGGTTCGTAGACCCACAAATCAATGGCATATCCTTTCAGCGCCAGCAGGTTGGCCAGGGCGGTTCCCCAGGAGCCTCCCCCGACGACGCCGATCTTTGCATCCGTCAAATTGTCCATCATTCGTCTGTCTCTGTATCTCCGTACTCTGCGTCTCCGGGCGATCCGTCTTCAGACCTTGAATCTTCAGGGCCTTCCAAAGGCTTCGCGCCCATTGCCGGCGCATCGTCTTCGGCCAGTTCCGGCTCATCCTCTTTTTCGGCCAGCCTGGCTGCGCCCGCCACGTGTTCGTTGGGTTCCAGGTTCATGAGCTTGACGCCCTGGGTGTTCCGGCTGATGACGGAGATGCCGGCAACCGGCATCCGGATGATTTTTCCCCGGTCGGTCATGAGCATCAGGTCATCGTCTTGCTCCACCAGCAGGATGGCCACCACCCGACCGTTCCGTTCATTGGTTTTGATGGTGATCACCCCTTTGCCCCCCCGTCGTCGGAGCGGGTATTCATCCACCGCCGTCCGCTTGCCGTAGCCGTTTTCCGTGGCCGCAAACAGGGTCTGCTGGTCGTGGCTGAGCACTTCCATCCCCACCAGATGGTCGTCTGCGGCCAGGTTCATCCCGCGAACGCCCTGGGCTGCGCGGGACAGGGTCCGGACGTCCGACTCAAGGAACCGGATCGACTGACCGCCGGCGGAGCCCAGGAAAACGTTCATGGACCCGTCGGTGATCCGGGCCGCGATGAGTTCGTCCCCTTCCATCAGGTTGATGGCGATGATGCCGCCGGTCCGGGGCCGGCTGTAGGCCATGAGATCGGTCTTTTTGACCATCCCGTTTTTGGTGGCCATGAGGATGAAGGCGTCGGGCTTGAACTCCGGCACGTTGAGCACGGTGGTCAGTTGTTCGTCTTTGGCGAATTCCAGAAGGTTGACGATGGCCTTGCCCCGGGAGGACCGCCCCGCCTGGGGGATGTCGTAAACCTTGCACCAGTAGACCCGTCCCAGGTTGGTGAAAAAAAGAAAGGTATGGTGGGTGGACGCCACAAAAAGCAGGGAGACGAAATCGTCTTCCTTCATCCCCATGGCGGTCTTTCCCCGGCCGCCCCGGCGCTGGCTCTGGTAAAGCGTGATGGGATTGCGCTTGATGTAGCCGCTCCGGGTGATGGTGACCACCATGTCTTCTTCGGCGATCATGTCGGCGATGGTCAGCTCCCGGGTGGAAGCCACGATCTCGGTGCGCCGTTCATCGCCGAACTCCGCCTGCAGGGCGGTCAGCTCTTCTTTGATGATGTTGAGAATAATCCGTTCGCTGCCGAGGATCTCCTTATACCAGGCAATGTCTTTTAACACCTGCTGGTACTCTTCGATGATTTTTTCCCGCTCCAGGCCAGTGAGCCGGTGAAGCCGCATGTCCAGGATCGCCTGGGCCTGGGCCGCCGACAGCCCGAAGCGGTCCATCAACCGCTCTTTGGCCTCGGGCGCGTTTTTGGAGGCCCGGATCAGGGCCACCACTTCGTCGAGGTTGTCCAGGGCGATCTTGAGCCCTTCCAGGATGTGGGCCCGCTCTTCGGCCTTCCGCAGGTCGTACCGGGTCCGCCGGACGATGATCTCCTTCCGGTGACGGATGAACTGTTCCAGCAGTTCCTTCAGCGAAAAGAGCTGGGGCCGGTTGTGGAGAACGCCCAGAAAATTGATTCCGAAACTGGTCTCCATCTGGGTATGCTTGTAGAGCTGATTGATCACCACTTCGGCCATCTGGTCCCGCTTCAGAGCCACGGCAATGCGCATTCCCTGCCGGTCGGACTCGTCCCTCACGAAACGGATTCCTTCAAGGACCTTTTCCTTCATGAGTTGGGCGATCTTTTCAATGAGCTTCGATTTGTTGACCTGGTAAGGGATCTCATGGATGGCGATGGTCTCAGCGCCGGTCTTGGGGTCCTCCTCCACCTCATACTTGGCGCGGATCCGGATGACGCCGCGCCCGGTCCGGTAGGCGTCCCGGATGCCGTCGATGCCGTAGATGATCCCGGCCGTGGGAAAATCCGGACCCGGCACATGGCGCATGAGGTCTTCCAAAGCGATGCCGGGATCGTCGATCAATGCTTTGAGGGCCGAAATGATTTCAATCAGATTGTGGGGAGGGATATTGGTGGCCATACCCACGGCGATGCCCGAAGAGCCGTTGATCAACAGGGAAGGCAGCTTCGCCGGAAGCACCGACGGCTCGGTGAGGGACTCGTCGTAGTTGTCGACCCAGTCGACGGTCTCTTTTTCCAGATCGGCCAGCATTTCGTGGGCGATCCTGGCCATTCGGACCTCGGTGTACCGCATGGCGGCCGGCGGGTCCCCGTCGATGGATCCGAAATTGCCCTGCCCATCCACCTGGGGGTACCGGAGAGAAAAGCTCTGCGCCATCCGGACGATGGCGTCGTAGACAGCGCTGTCGCCATGGGGGTGGTACTTGCCGATGACATCGCCCACGATGCGCGCCGATTTCTTATAGGGCTTGTTGTAGTCGTTCTTCAGCTCGTGCATCGCGAACAGGACGCGGCGGTGCACTGGCTTGAGGCCGTCCCGAACGTCCGGGAGGGCCCGCCCGATGATCACGCTCATGGCGTAATCGAGATAAGAACGCTTCATCTCGCTCGCAATGCTGACTTCGGGCTGTCTATCCGTCTCAGTTGTCATAGGGTCTCGATTCCATCCGTCAGGTGGGCCGCACCAGGTTCCGGTAGCTGGCGTTGTAGATGTCCGTCAGGGTTAAAAAGGCGGTCGCCACCAGGGGGCCATAGAGAATCCCCAGGATTCCAAACAGCTTCAACCCGCCCATAATGGCCAGAAAAATCAGCAGCGTATGCATCTGGACCCGCCCGCCCACCAATCGGGGTTTGACCAGATATTCCACGCTGCCGGACAAAACCATGTAGAAAATGAGGAAGAGGATGCCTGCCAGAATGCGACCGTCAAGAACAAGATAAACCGCGGTCGGTATAAGAATCAGGCCGATGCCCAAAATAGGCAGAAACGCCAGGATCGCCATGATGACCCCCCACAAAAATGCCGAAGGAAGGCCTGCGACGACGAATGCGATCCCCCCTGCGGCGCCCTGGATCAATCCGCAGAAGCCGTTGCCGACGATGACGGCCCCTGCCATGTCCCGAAACTTCCCGATCAGCTTATCCTCCTGATCTTCAGGGAGAGGACATAAATCGATGATAAACGAAATCAGCCGGTCTCCGTCGATGAGGAGAAAAAAGGTCACCAGGAGCATGAAGAAAAAATTGAGCAGAAACCGCAACACATTGGAGGCGATGGCATTGGCCTGTTCATAGAGAAACAGGCCGACGACCTTTCCGATCTCCGGAATGGCCCGGTTGACCTCCTCTCCGGTCAACCGAATGTTGAAATGGGACAGAAGCGCCCCGGCCCGTTCCAACAGTTGGCTGCTGTCGAAAAGATTCTGGATGTGGTTGCGGAGAACCGCTCCCCGGGCCATGAGGTACATATCGTAGGCTTCCTTGGACAGCACCCCGACCAGCAGAACAATGGGGATAAACAGAACCAGGAAAATCACCCCGCAGGTCAGGGAAGAAGCAACGCCGGGCCTGGCCCTTTTTAACAGTAACTGATAGAGCGGGTTGAAGACCCCCGTGACCACCGCCGCCACCACGATGATCGACAGAAACGGGAGCAAGAGCCACCCCAACAAAAAACAGGACAACAGGAACAGCGCCAGGAAAAACCATATGATCGTGTTTCGAGACGGCTCCTGCAATGATTCCTCCGTTCTCCGGCCCATGGAACCCTGCCCGGGACCCTGCTGAAGCCGGAGGCAGTCGGCCGGCGCCGCCCTTTGCGTTGCGTCGCTCGCCTTACCTGCCGATCAATCCGCCGGCGGCGAGCAGAAGCATCGCTTCATAAGCCGCCACAGGGGTGTAACTGCCGAACAACGCGTAAATAATGCCGCCGCCGATGATGGCGGGTACGCCGAAGACCACCAGAATGCCCAGCTTTCTCGAAATATCCATCTTTGTCTCCTGTCAACGGTTTCGGAATTCCCCAACGGTTTCAAATAAACATGAAAATATATCCAAATAATTGGAATTTCGCAATAAAATTCTCGTTTTACCGCTCAATAATCATCGCCATGCCCATGCCGCCGCCGATGCACATGCTGATGAGGCCGGCGGCATAGCCCTTCCGCTTCATCTGGTGAACGGCGGTCACCATCTGCCGGGCGCCGGTGGCGCCGATGGGATGGCCCAGGGAGATGCCGCTGCCCAACTCGTTGGGCTTGTCCACAGGAATGCCGAGTTCCCGCATGCAGCCGATGGCCTGCGCCGCAAAGGCTTCATTGAGTTCGATCATGTCCATGTCGGCGATGGTCATGTTTGCGGCCTTGAGCACCTTCCGGATGGCGGGGACCGGGCCGAGTCCCATATAGGCCGGGTCCAGGCCGCCGGAGGCAAACGCCTTGATCTTTGCCAGGGGTTCCAACCCAAGGTCTTTGGCTTTTTCGGCGCTCATGAGCAAAACGGCCGCGGCCGCGTCGTTGATGCCCGATGCGTTGCCCGCCGTGACGGTGCCGTCCTTTTTGAAGGCCGGCCGCAGCTTGGCCATTTTTTCCATGCTGGTGTCCATGGGCCGTTCATCGGTGTCGAACACCGTATCCCCCTTGCGGGATTTGATGCTCACCGGAACGATCTCCTCGGCGAAAACCCCATCCTGGATCGCCTTCAACGCCCGTTGATGGCTCAACACGCCCAGTTCGTCCTGTTCCTCCCGACCGATGCCGTAAAGCTCGGCAATGTTTTCCGCCGTCAACCCCATGTGATATCCGTAAAAAATCTCATAGAGGCCGTCGAACACCATCAGATCGTAGATGTCGCCCACGCCGGTCAGTTCCATCCGATGGCCCCATCGGGCCTTGGGCAGCGCCATGGGCGCCTGACTCATGTTCTCCTGGCCGCCTGCCAGCACCACATCGGCGTTTCCGGTCATGATGGCCGACGCCCCGATCCCGATGGCCTTCAACCCTGATCCGCAAACCTTGTTGATGGTCATCGCCGGCGTCTCCTTGGGAAGGCCGGCCCGGATCATGGCCTGTCGTCCGGGATTCTGCCCCTGACCCGCCTGGAGCACGTTTCCCATGATCACTTCATCGACGTTGACCGGCGCAAAGGATTCCTCCCAGTCGGAGGCGTCCTTTTCCAGATCGATGAGCCCGCGGCCCTTCAACTTGTCCGCCCCGAGCGCCATGGTGTTGTCGTCCGATGCGGGCCGCATCTGAATCCGTCGGAACGCCTCCCGCATGGCGGCGGCGCCCAAGTCTACGACCGATACGCCTTTCAACCCGCCGCCAAAGGCGCCGATGGCGGTTCTGGCGCCGCTGACAATGACCACCTCTTTCATATGTTCATCCTCCTCGTGGAATTTCGCTGTGTCGAGAAAAGCGCTTAACAAACAAAAAATTTATCAGTATCATATTTTGAGACAGGAGGTCAATGCAGAGAATGTGCCTGATTCTTTTTTCCTATTGCCGGCATCCGGATTATCCGCTCATCCTCGCCGCCAACCGCGACGAATTCCTTACTCGCCCCACCGCCCCTCTCGACTTCTGGAAAGACCACCCAACGATCCTGGCCGGCCGGGATTTAAAGGGCGGCGGTACGTGGATGGGGGTTTCCCGTTCCGGGCGTTTCGCGGCCCTGACCAACTACCGGGACCCGGCATCCCTCCGTCCGGATGCGGCTTCCCGGGGGCGTCTGGCGGCCGATTTCCTGAAAGACGGCCCTGCTGCCCGCCCCTATCTGAAACGCATCCATAAACTCGGCCCGGACTACGACGGCTTCAACCTTTTGGTGATGGACGCCACCGGTCTTTTTCACTATTCCAACCGGGGAACCGGCATCACGGCTGTGGCGCCGGGCATCCACGGCCTCAGCAACGCACTGCTGGACACGCCCTGGCCCAAGGTGGAAAAGGGAAAGGCCGCACTCAAGCGGGCGGCGTCAGCAGAAGAAATCGATCCGGAATCGCTCCTGAACCTGCTCCAGGATTCATCCCGCCCCCCGGACCATCAGCTGCCCGACACCGGGGTGGGGTTCGAGAAAGAACGGCAGCTCTCTCCCGTGTTCATCGTCTCGGAAGGGTACGGCACCCGGACATCCTCGGCCTTGCTCATGGACAGGGAAGGAAGGGTCGTCTTCTGGGAACGGACGTTTCCCCATGAGGGCGAAAGCGCGGTTGCGACCCGCCGGTTCTGCATCCAGACAGAAGCCATAAGGTCTTAAATCACGGCCGCCAGCGCCCGATGAAGGCGTTGCGCGTGATCCGCCAGATGGGCGCGGATGACCAGCGTCTCCGGGGCGCCGCCGGGGTAGGCGTCCACCAGGGACTCAGCCACCGCCATCAGATCCTCCGGAGTGCACACCGTCAGGAAAGCCCGGAAACAGACGGACAGGCTTTCGGGCAGGACCGACGGGGTCGGCTTCCGCTCCAGGGCGCCGAAAAAGCCCGTCACCGTGGCCTCCACGGCCGAAGGATCGGACCAGACCACGTCCCCCACACCGTCCAGCCGGTCCAGGCGGGTCCAGATGGAAAGATGAAGCAGGAAGAGGAGCAACCCCTGCAGAAGCGTGGCCGGGTCCTCTTCTCCGGGCTGAGCCATGGCCGCGCCATATCCCCGGACGGTAATGAGCTTCACCGAGACGGCCCCGCCTTTGAATGTCGCCACAAAATCGCCGGCGCCGTGATGCCAGGGATGAACCTGATCGAACGTTTCGGCATCATAGAGGTCCGTCAGGATGTCGGCCGCCTGCCGGTAAACCTCCGCCGTCGCTTCCGGCTGCAAATAAAAGTTCCCCCGGGCCTCGTCCCACACGATCATCCGTCGGCGCCCGGTCCCGTCTTCTGAAATATGGAACTCCCGGCACCCCGAAAACCATTCGCCTAAAAACAAACTCACAGGCCGGCCGTCTTCCGTCAGAAGATCCCCTCTGGCATACACCCTGGGGATGGCGGCCGTCTTTCCCCGCCGGTGGAGCCGCTCCAGGCAGTCGCACTCCCTTGCAAGCAGGGCTCTGCCGGGATCGGACACGGCCACGTTGAGCACCCGGGCATGGGGAAATCCCGCACCCGTCACTTTGGCGGGATGGTAAAAGGCGCCGTGCTTTTGCAAGTCGATGCAGACGGCATCGCCCGTTTCTTTCGGCGATTGCCCCCCCGTCCCTTCCAGAAAGGCGCGGGCCGCCTGAAAATAGATCCCATACGTGAAAGCGGCCTCCCCGGCAGGAACGTCCGGTCCGCGGCGATCCAGTGGCAGGGACTGATCCCAGACGGCGTCTCCCGGCGCCGCCGGCCGCCCGTAAACTCGGTATTCGAATGCGGTCATGGAGGGTTTACCGATGCGCGTCGATCTCTTTCCGGATGTCGGGCGGCGCCTCATATCCCAGCTCCCGCGCCTGGTCGGAGTGTTTAACGGCCGCCCCGTAATCGCCCTTTTCCAGATAGGCAAGGGAAAGATTGTGGTGAGCCACGGCGAAATCAGGTTGCAGCTCCAGCACTTTCATGTTCGTCTCGATGGCCAGGTCGAACAGGCCGGTCATGAAATAAGCGTTGGCCAGGGTGGCGTGGGCCTGGACGAAATTGGGATTGAACCTGATGGCCTTCTCCAGAGCCGGGATCGCCTTATCGGCGTCGCCTCGCTGGAGATGCACGAATCCGATGTTGCCCCATCCCTCGGAGAACTGGGCGCGGCAATTGATGGCCCGGGTATTGAAATCAAGGCAGCCATCCAGGTCGCCTCGCTGCAAACAGATCCCTCCCAGCTGAACATAGGCTTCGGCCAGGGTGGGACTGCACTCGATGGCCTTGTGGAGGGCCTCCTCCGCCTCGCCGAACTTCCGCTGGCCCAAAAGGCCGATGGCCAGGTTGTAGTATGACGTGCCGCAGTCGGGGTTCTGAGCGATGGCTTGTTGCTGCTGCGCGATATAGGCTTCGACGTTTTTTGCAAGTTCCATACATTCCATCCTTTTTCGATCAGTTATCGGTTGAAAAAACTTCAGGGTTGATTTATAAAATCAATTTAACTTTTATCAAGCCCAATTTCCATTAAAAGGGGGTTTTATGCTGACAGGATGTTTTACCGCACTGGTGACGCCCTTTAAAAACGGCGCCATCGACGACCATGGCCTCGATCGACTGATCGATTATCAGCTGGCCAACGGCATCACCGGCATGCTGGCCGTCGGAACCACCGGAGAAAGCCCCTCCCTCTCGTGGCAGGAGCACAATGCCGTCATCGAAGCGGTGGCCAGGCGGGTCAAGGGCAAGTGCACCTGCATCGCCGGCACGGGCAGCAACAACACCCAGGAAGCCCTTTCCGCCACGGAACACGCTGCTCGCCTGGGCGTGGAAGCGGTGTTGCTGGTCGACCCCTACTACAACGGCCCCAGCTCCCTGGAGATCCGTCGGGAATACATCCAGCCCGTGGCGGCCGCTTTTCCCCAGCTCGACATCATCCCCTACATCATCCCGGGGAGAACGGGCGCTCAGTTGCTGCCCGAAGACCTGGCCATCGCTCACCAAAAGCACCCCAATGTCCGGACGGTCAAGGAGGCCACGGCAGACATCGACAACATGCGATGGACCCGGGAATGCTGCGGTTCGGACATGACCATCCTTTCCGGCGACGACGGGATGACGTTCGGGATGATGACCGATCCGGTGGTGAAAGCCGGCGGCGTGATCTCGGTGGCCTCCAACATCGTCCCCGGCGCGGTGGTCAAAATGACGTCCTTGATCAGAGAAGGCCATACGGCAGAGGCTGAAAAGTTGAAAGCCGCCCTGGCCCCCCTGTTCGGCATCATCATGGTCAAGACTCAGGAAGAGACCCCGTGGGGAACGGTCCTGTTCCGGGCCCGCAACCCCCTGCCCGCCAAAACCCTGATGAACATCCTCGGAATGCCGGCCGGCCAGTGCCGGCGGCCGCTGGGGAAACTCACCAAACAGGCTCTCAAAACTGTGATGACGGCGATTCAAACGGTCCACCGGGAAAACCCGGAGATCCTCCGGCCCATTGAATCATTCTTCGGGGTCGACATTGCAGAGCGAATCAACAGGCCCAGCCAGTGGGAAGAACTGGCCTACGGCGACTATTCCTGACAAGCCGTCCCCGCCGCCGGCTTTCCGGCGGCGGGGTCATCCTTTGCCATCCCCGCTCTCCCCTATTCTTCTCTCCGGCCCTGGCTTTCGGTTCCGCCCCCCCGGCCGTAGATGCGGCTCTCGTCAAACAACACCTCCCTGAGCCATCGCAGACCGAATTTCAACAGCTCGATCTCGTCGCTCCGGATCTTCTCGACCGTTTCCGGATCGACGTCCACCCGCTGCAGAAAGCTGCTGTCGAAAACGAACTGCTTCAGCTTGTCGATGTTGTAGCTGACCATGAAAAACATCTTCTTGCTCTTGTCGGTCAACTTGATGTGGGCCGGAAAGGACCGTTTCCGCACCACCAGATCGGTCCACTCGGCGTTGATCTCGTCGTGGATATCCACCCCCTGGTCCCGGC
>JAABTD010000435.1 GCA_011390065.1 Desulfobacteraceae bacterium | reverse complement strand
GTGCTCTTCCGATCTGCTGGAGGATCAGTCCATCGATTTCCGCGTGGTGGAAAAAAACATCAAAATCGCCTCCCGGAATCCCAACTTCATTCAGGGAAGCGCCGGCGACCTTGAGACCCTTGTGGAGGCCGGCATACGTCAAACGCCGTCGATCATCATCACCACCCATGACGACAACATGAATATCTACCTGTCCATCTATTGCCGCCGTCTTCGGCCGGATGCCCAGATCATCAGCCGGGCCAGCCTGGACCGCAACATCAACACCCTTCACCGGGCCGGCGCCGATCTGGTGATGTCTTATAGTTCGCTGGTCGCGGCCACCATCCTGAATTTGCTCCAGCCCCAGAAGATGCTGATGCTCTCCGAAGGGCTCAATGTTTTCCGCACCGCCTTGCATCCGAGACTGCAAAACCATGCGCTGGCGAACATTCGCATTCGTGAAAACACCGGTTGCAGCGTTGTGGCCGTCAAAAGAGGCGGCGACCTGGTCATTAACCCGGATCCCGCGATTATCCTCCAGAACGAAGACGAATTGGTGCTGATCGGAACGGCCCAGTGCGAAAAGCAGTTCATCGAAAAATATTCGCCGCCATTATAAAAGGTCATTATCCAATATCAAGCTGGACAGCGTGATCATGCCGACCAGCTCGCCCTTTTCGTCCACGGGCGCCCGCCGAACGTCGATGCGTTGAATCAGGCGGATGGCGTAGCGAATGTCCATGTCCGCCGGAATCGTAACGACGGGTTTGGTCATGATTTCATAGACAAAAACGGTTTCAGGGTCGCGGCCGGGGACCAGGACGTCTTTGATAATATCCATGACCGTAACGATGCCCCAGGCATCGTCCTCATCGCGCCTGGCCACCAGCAACTCGAACACCCTGGAAGCGCGCATCATGGCCACTGCTTCCTTGACGGACGCCATGCCGTCGATGCTCAACACCGCCGGGTGCATTACATCCCTAACCCTAATGATCCGTTTAGCCATACAGCCTCCTGATTTTTTTAAGGTGAAAACGACTCGTTCCGAGTATGTTCACAAGTACTTGTCCCGGACCTCCTGTTTAAACTTTTCCATCTGACTTTCCAGTCCCACGACCTGTTCCACCGGCAATACAAACGCGATGCCGGTGCCCGGCTGATCGAATTTCCCGGCGGTTTTGATGGCTTGCAGGACCGGCTTTACCAGATGTTCCTCGAGGAGAAACATCACGATATCGGTCTGATCTTCCAGCGTAAGGCCGAAAAACGTCTTGGCCTCGTGCATGCCCGTGCCCCGCGCCGGTATGATGGTGGCGCCTGTCGCGCCGGCCGCCTTGGCCGCATCCACGATGGGGTCCGTTATATGCGTTTTGACCGAAGCGTAAACAATTTTGAATCTCATCGATCATCTCCTTTCGGACAGATTTTTGATCTTCTGGAACAGATTTTTAACGATGCTGAACGGACTTTTGATCCTGCGGCCGGCGAACCAATGGGTGGCCTGGGCGTACCCCATAACGGAAATGATCGGAAACAGGCTGGCAAAAGCGATGAGGCCGAAACCGTCCAGCGCCGGGTCCCGTCCCGGCACCGCCTCGGACAATCCCAGCCCCAGGGCCGCCACCAGGGGAACCGTGACGGTGGAGGTCGTCACGCCGCCGGAATCATACGCCAGCGCGATCATCTTTTTGGGTGTTATAAACGTCTGCAAGACAACGAGGATGTATCCGGCGAGAATATACACATGGAGAGGCGTGCCGGTGACGATGCGAAACGCGCCCAGGGCGATGCCCGCGGCGACCCCAAAAGCCACGGTGATCCGAAGTCCCCAGGGACTGATGACGCCGCTGGAGACTTCGCCGGCCTTCAGCGCCACCGCCAGAAGGGAGGGTTCGGCGATGGTCGTTGAAAAACCGATCAATGCCGCAAACAGGTACACCCAGCCGTATGCCGTCCAACCGGTGCGAACGACGCCGCCCTCTCCTGCCAGGAAAACCGGATCGGAAAGCTGGAGGGCCATGAGCTTGCCCACCGGGAAAAGGGCCTTCTGAAGACCGATGAGAAAGAGGGTCAGCCCCACCACCACGTACACGCCGCCGATGACGAGCCGGCGCAGATGCGGGATCGGTTGACGCAGAACGAACAACTGAAAACAGACGATTAACCCCAGGATCGGCAGGATATCCCGGAACGTTGCCAGCAGTACCGCGGTAGAGTCAAAAAGAAATGTCATGCCCGCAGCTTCCTTTCGTCACTTGAAAACGATCAGCCCGTAACCCATCACGAAAATCATGGGAAGAAGAGAGGCGAACGCAATGAGACCGAACCCGTCCAACAAGGGGCTGCGCCCTTTGATGATGGACGCCAGACCCACGCCCACGGCCGCCACCAAA
>JAABTD010000231.1 GCA_011390065.1 Desulfobacteraceae bacterium | reverse complement strand
ATCAACCGCAGCATGTATGGAGGCCAAACTCAACTTTGAAATCAGTGGCCTTGACAATTGGCTTGACGGTTCGGCGTTCCCGTTTCAGTTCCACGATGCCATACCGCTCCATCATTTTCAGCGTTCTCGACAGGTTGCTGCTTTTCCGCCCTGTCGCAGCCTCCAATTCTTTAATCGATGAAGGTTTCCTTTCGAGAATCTCCCTCAAAAGTTGTTGATTTTCGCTGCTGAGCACCTGGGCCATCGATCGCACCGATTCGAACCAGATCTTCGGCTCACCCCGCTTGGGTCGGTATTCTCCTTTGGCAATAGCAATGGTTCTCTTTTTATATTCTTCGCGCGACATGATGCCAACTTTTAGCGTTTTGTTCGCCATGAAGCCTTCACCTTTCTCACCGTCTTCAAGTCATCTTTGATTATCATCGGATCATAATTTTATCAAGGTAAAAGCCTCATAAACATTCATATTCAAAACCATCGAACATTTTATCCTCGCCGTTGCCTCGGATCAAACGCATCCCGCAACGCATCGCCGATCAGATTCCACGCCAACACAAACAGGATGATGCAGCCCCCGGGAAAGGCGATAGTGTACCAGAAGCGGAAGGGATCGTCGGGCGGGCCGACGATGTAGTTGCGGGCCAGGGCGACCATCTGGCCCCAGTCGGCGTAGCCCCGGGGCGCGCCCAGCCCCACGAAGCTCATGAAGGAGGCGGTGATGACCATGGAGCCGATGTCCATGGTGGCGATGACCAGGACCGGATAGATGGCGTTGGGCAGGATGTGGCGGAACATGATCTTTACGTCCGATACGCCGGAGAGCCGGGCCGCCTGGACGAAATCGGCGTCCCGCAGCGTCAGGATGCCGGCCCGCATCACCCGGACGTAGTTGCGCCAGACCACCAGCACCAGGGCGATCATGACGTTCTCCAGGCACCGGCCGAAGGCCACGACAATCGCCATGGCCAGCACCAGGGTCGGGATGGCGAAAACGATGTCCACCAACCGCATGAGCAATTCGTCCACCCATCCGCCGTAATACCCGGCGATCACGCCCAGCGCCACGCCGATGATCGAAGCGATCCCCACCACGAAAAAGCCGATCTTGAAGGCGGTCCGGGTCCCCCAGACCACGCCGTAGTAGATGTCGTACTGGCCCGACGTGGTCCCGAAAAGATGGCGGTCGTCTGGCGGCTTGGGGGTGGGGGAGTATCCCTTGTGGGGCATCCGGTAGGGCGCGTGGGCGTATTTGGGCGGCGCGATCCAGGGGGCCAGCAGGGCCACGGCCATGAAAACGCAAAGGAGGACGGAGCCCAAAATCGCCGTGGGATTGGTGAAGATCCGGTGGAGGGTGTACCCGAGTTCCCGCAGCCGGGGATGCCGTGTCTCCATGGTCACGCCAGCCGGATGCGCGGATCGATGGCCGCGTAGAGGATGTCGATGGTCAGGTTGGTGAGCACGAAGACCACCCCCATGAAGAGGCACATGGCCATGAGCACGGGCATGTCGAGCTGGGTGGCCGATTCCGCCAGCCACCAGCCCATGCCCTGGCGGTTGAAGACCACCTCCACGGCGATGGACCCTTCCATGGAAAGCCCCACCAACTGCCCCGCCACGGTCACCACGGGGATCAGGG
Source organism: Desulfobacteraceae bacterium (assembly GCA_011390065.1). Classification (GTDB taxonomy): domain Bacteria; phylum Desulfobacterota; class Desulfobacteria; order Desulfobacterales; family JAABSP01; genus JAABTD01. The sequence goes on along the minus strand of JAABTD010000231.1, from coordinate 6,411 downwards.
CATTCTTCCGGGCATGGGCCAGGTGGACCGTTTTCAGGTCCGCCCCCTTGGCCCGGGCCGGGACCACGTAGTCCTTGGACAGCTCCTCGATCATCCCCGAGCGCATCACCCGCATGAGCAGGGCCACCACCACGATCACCTGGGTGGTCACCGGCAGCACCAGATGGCGCAGGGCGTCCAGGGAGACCGCCGGCATCCCGTTGAGCAGACCGTCGATGGTGTACATGCCGGTGTAGCGGACGAAGGCGTCGGGTCGATCCATAATATAAAGGGACAGACTGTCGTCGAGGATGCCCGGCGGGAACATCCTGAAATAGCCATAAAAGACCATCAGCAGCACCAGGGCGAAGAGAAACGTGGGCAGGGACCACCCCACGATGGCGAAGACCCGGGCCGAGTGGTCGAAGGCCGTGTTCCGGTGGATGGCCGACTGGGTCCCCAGCCAGATGCCCAGCCAGATGATGAGCGGCGACGCGAAAAGGTTCAGCTCCAGGGTGATGGGGAAATAGCGCCAGAAGGCCTCCCCCACCGGCCGGGCCGCCACCAGGGACCACCCCAGGTTGCCGGTGATCACCTCTCCCATCCAGCGCACGTACTGGACGTAGACCGGATCATCCAGCCCGTACTGGCGCACCAGGTTGGGAATGTCCTTGGCCTGCTGGGGCGTGGTCACGTAGGCGGCGGCCCGCCGTTCCGGGGAGAAGGTCATCAGGATGCCGAAGATGAGCACCGAGACGCCGAAGAGCACCAGGATGAGGAAGAGCAGCCGCCGGAGGATGAAGGGGATCATTTTTGGATGCCCTATAATTCACAGTAGTAGGGGCGACAGATTTTTCTGTAGGGGCGAAAAATTTTTCGCCCCTACTTGCTCAACAGCTTCAAATTCTCCCATTCCTGGTTGAACATGGGATGCGGGACGAACCCCTTGACGTTGTCGCGATAGGCCCGGACGTCGATCTGCTGGTAGAGCGGTAAGGCCACGGCGTCTTCATACCAGATGTCCTGGAGCCGCCCATAGACCTCGGCCCGTTTGGTGAAATCGGCGGTTTCGATTCCTTCGGTGCAGAGGCGGTCCACCTCGTCGTTTTTATACGTCATATACCGGCCGTAGACGCCCTGGGAGTGCATAAACGTGTAGAGAAAATTGTGCGGATCGGCGTAATCCGCGCCCCAGCCGATGATGAAGATGGGGTACATGAAGTTGCGGTACTGGACGAGGTAATCCTTCCAGTCGACGTTCCGCACCTCGATCCGGAATTTGGGATTGAGGGACATGATGTTCTCGGCCAGCATGTGGGCCGCGGCCTCCCGCATCTCGTTGCCGGTGTTGTGGGTGAGCACCATGGAAAAGCCCTTGTCCCAGACCTGCCCCTCAAAGGCCTTTTTGAGGTGTTCGGCGGATTTCTCCAGGTCGAATTCGTAGACCGGCACATCCTTGTGGTAGGGCAGTCCTTCGATATTGGGGCTGGTGGGCATCACCACGAGGCCGTTGAAGACGTCGGTCTTGTAGGTCTCCCGGTCAAAGGCGTGGAGAAACGCCTTCCGGATGTCCATGTCGGCGAAGAAATCGGGCGGGATGCCGTCGCCGTCCAGCTTCCCGGAGCCGATATTGGGATTGCCGGCGGGGTTGACCTTTTGGCAAAGGCAGGCGGCGGTCACCGCCAGTTGCGGCATCTGGTAAAGCCGTAAGCCGGTCGTGGCCTCCACTTCGGGGATGTAGGGGGTGTCCACCAGCACGCGGTCGGCGTCGCCGTTTTGGAGCATCAGCTTTCGGGTGGACCATTCTTTGACGTATTTGAAGATGGCGGTTTCGATGGACGGCTTGCCGCCCCAGTACCCGTCGAAGCGCTCAAAGACGAACTGCCGCGACGGCTCCCAGGATTTCATCCGAAAGGCGCCGGTGCCGTTGGCGATCTTCTGGAGCGGTTCATGGCCGGGCGCCGGGTTGTTGTATTGGGCGGCGTTGGCGATGTCGCCGTCCCAACAGCCCTGGGCCATGGCCCATTCCTTGTCGAGGATGACCGACGAAGCATAAGCGAGGATGCCCATGAAGGGCGGGTAGGGTTTGGGGAGATGGAAGACGACCGTGTCGCCGTCCAGTTCCACCGCCTTGTCGATGGTCTCGAAGACGCCGGGGATGATCTTGCCGTCGCTGTCCCGCGTCGAGCCGTTGCCGGTGAGGGCTTCCAGGATCATCCACTGGGGCCCGCCGTCGGGATCGGCGATCATGTTCCGCTTGAAGGAATAGACCACGTCCTCGGGCGTCAAATCGCCGCCTTCATGGAACTTGACGCCTTTGCGGATTTCAAACGTGTAGGTCTTGCCGTCCGCCGAGATGCCGCCGTTTTCCAGGGTGGGAACTTCTGCGGCCAGAACAGAAATGAATCCGTCCGTGGACGACCCTTTGAAAAAGACGAGCGGCTCGTAGAGGTTGAGCACCCGCTGCCCGCTTTTTGTGGGGATGATGGCAAGCGGATTTCGACTTGACAGAGCCGTACGCCAAAGCGTACTCTATTTTGAAAAGCGAGGTGAATCATGCCGACATTGTCAGCAACCGAGGCAAGGGCGAAATTGTATCGACTGATCGATCAAACCGCTCATTCCCATGAACCTGTCGTCATCACCGGAAAACGGGGCAACGCGGTTCTCGTATCCGAAGAGGACTGGCAATCCATACAGGAAACCCTGTACCTATTGAGCATTCCCGGCATGCGGGAATCGATTCGAGAAGGACTGGGGACGCCTCTGGAGGACTGCCAGGAGACGCTGGACTGGTGACTTGGCGCGTTGTTTACACAAAACAGGCGCAAAAAGATGCGAAAAAACTCTCAGCCGGAGGACTTCGCGGGAAAGCCGAGGCGCTCATCCAAATCCTTCGCGAGAATCCATATCGAAAGCCCCCTCCCTATGAAAAGCTGGTCGGCGATTTGGCGGGCGCATATTCCCGGAGAATCAATATCCAGCATCGGCTGGTGTATCAGATCATCGATGAAGAAAAAACGGTCAAAGTCATTCGCATGTGGACCCATTATGAATAGTCGAAAAAAATGCTTTTGTCGCACTTCTTGCCATAGCGGAAGGCGCTGGGACTGACTGAAACGATGCATTACGAAGGCCCCATATACCGCCCGCCCAGCGAGGCGAACTCCCTGCTGATCCAGGCCACCGTCGGCTGCCCGTGGAACCGGTGTAATTTCTGCATGGTCTATAAAAACGGGCCGCGCTACCGGGAGCGGGAGCCGGCCGAGATCTGCCGCGACATCGACGAGGCCCGCGAAACATACGGTGATCACGTCCGCACCCTCTTTTTTCCCGCCGGCAACACCATCGCCATGCGCACCGATCGATTGGCGGCGATCTGCGCCCACGCCCGGAAGGTTTTCCCACAACTGGAACGGATCACGGTTTACGGGTCATCTCAGTACATTCGAAAGAAAGGGCCGGAGGACCTGAAGCGGCTGGCCGAGGCCGGGCTGACGCGGGTTCATGTCGGATTGGAATCCGGGGACGACGAGGTCTTGCGGCGCATCCGCAAGGGCGCCGACGGGGCCACGCACATCGAAGCCGGACGCATGGCCATTGACGCCGGTCTGGAACTGAGCATCTACGTCATGCTGGGCATCGGCGGCCGGTCCCACACGGCGGCGCACGTCAAGGGGACGGCGGCGGTGCTCAACGCCGTCCAGCCCCATTTCATCCGCCTGCGGACTTTCGTGCCCAAGATCAACACGCCGCTGTTGGAAGACATCGAGGCCGGGCGCTTCGAGATGCCCGGCCCGCACGGCGTGCTGGAGGAAACCCTCCGGTTGCTGGAGGCCCTGGACACGAACAGCAATTTGGCCAGCGATCACTACACCAACTACATCAACATCGAAGGCCGGTTGCCGGACGATAAGAACCGCATGATATCGCGGGTCAAAGACGCACTGACCCGCGACGAATCCGACTTTCGGCCGTTTTTCGTCGGAACGCAGTAAACCGTCAGGCGTTGGGTCAATTCGGCAGGGGTCCCGCAAGCCCCAGGGCATTCGCCTCGATCCAGTAAGAATCGGCATTCGGGGTGTGGACATATCGTTGAGCGGTGACCAGGAGATCCTCCCGGTGGAAGATGACGTAGTTGGAAGGCGGCAGATGGGTTCGGATGCGGTTTTTCAGGCGCTTCAACGCCTCGGCGTCATGGTTGCCCCTTAGCAACAGCAGTTCCCCCTCCGCCGTTCCATCGATTTGAGGCAAGGTCCGTTGCATCAACAGCCCGTTGAAAACCTTTTCTTCGGTCAGCGGCACGCTGTAAATCCGCATGGCGGCGGCGTTCCAGTCCGGGATGGGCGCCCGTACTGAAACCGCCATCCCCGCCGCGCCGATCAGCGACAAGATCTTATCTCGATGGCCCATGCCATTGGGTTTGATCACCAGAAACGGCCGAAACGGCGCGTCCCGCCGGAACCGGGCCCGCTCTGCCGCGATGCGCGCCATTTCGTTGTAGATCTCGCCATGGGTGATCACGCCCGGATACGTCACGACCCGGGTGAGAGGCTCGGCCGCGCCTGACCGTCCCCGGACCCTTTTCCGCTCCAGGGCGTTGGCCGTGAGGTTGAACACCTTCAGGCAGTTGATGCAGTTGGTCCGGCAAATGGGGTCTTCCCGGCAGCTTTCGCCCCGGACAAAGGCCAGGGTCTTTTCCTGCTGTTCGGAAAACGTTTCCGTGAGACGTCCCAGCGGTTCGCCGCCCTCCCGCACATAAACCGGGCAGGGGTAATAGGATGTCGCATCCATCGTCCGCTCCGAGAGGGGCACGAAGCAATGGGCCATCAACCGCTCCGAGGCCAGGTCCTCGAAACCCCAGGTATGCCGGGCGAAGACGGTGTTGAGCTTGCGCCGGAGCAGGGGTAAACGGTGATCCGGCATTTCCCCGAGAAACGCTTCCAGCTCTTGGATGATCCGCCGCCGCGCCGCGAAATCTCCTATTTCTTTGCTTTCCTGGGAGAGGGGGATCAGCTTCACGTCGTCAGGGTTCAGCGCAACAGACGCCTTCACCAGGTCCACCAGCTCCTCCCGATTGTCCCGGCTGACGCACATGTTGATGATGATGTGCACCGGCATCCCTTCCTCATCCCGGAGCCGGGTCAGTTCACGGATCGACGCCAGCACCCGCTCATATGCCCCGCGGCGGACCACGCAGACATCGAACCGCTCGGGCACATGAGTGTCGCAGGAGATTCGCACTTCGCGCAGCCCCTTCAGGACCAAGTCCCGGTAAAAACGAACACTGGCCGTGCCGTTGGTGGTCAGGCTGGAGACGATGCCGCGGTCCGTGGCGTCCGCCACCATTCCGGGCAGATCCTGCACCAGGGTCGCCTCGCCGCCGGTGAAGTGGATATGATTGACGCCTTCGACATTCATGCGGTCCATCACCTGTCGAAACAGGGGCAGCGTGTACTCGACCGGGTCATCGGGGGTGCGCTGGCGGGGCCGGTTATGAATGGTGTGGCAGTAGGGGCAGGAAAGATTGCAGCGAAAGGTCGTAAACAGGGTCACCCGGTGAATCCGTTCCGGCAACAGGGTCGTATGAGACCGAAAACAAGACGAAATCTCTCGGATTCTATCGAAACGGACATCCTGATAAATCAGGTCGGGCGCCGCCCGTCCGGGGTTTTGAAAATGGCGCATGGATCTCTCAATCGGTTGTGGTGGCGCTGCTGTCGCTTACGCGCTGCGGAGTTCACATATAACCCATTGTAATTTAGGAAACAAGGTCAAAAAGCACCGACCTCGGACGAAATATAAAAGCGCCTCGGCGCGGCTGAGGATTGACCCAGCTGAATTTTTGTGGGATTGAAGGCCATCAATCCTTTTAGGTCGCCAACCAACCCAAAGGAGGCACACCATGGCGCAGGAAAAAGAAGACCGGGACATCGAAAAAACCTATCCCATCAATGACTTCATCGCCAAGCTGCGACGCCTGGCCGACGCCCTGGAAGAAGGCAAACAGTTCAACATCCAGATCGCCGGAGAGCGGATTTATGTTCCGGTGGATGCGGTTTACAACATCGAGCATGAGCGGGAGGGCGACCAGGAAGAGATCGAATTTCAGATCAAGTGGCGCAATTGATATCCGGAACAACTTGAGGGGAAAGGAGGTCCGTTTGTCGGAAGACCGTTACCAGGACATCGCCGGGGCCTACGCCGAAGCATCCGTTTCCGCGGCCCGGAACCGGCTTTACGCCGCCATGGCCCGGAAGGAAGGAGATCCGGGGCTGGCCAAGCTGCTCAACGCCATGGCCGCATCCGAGGAGGTCCAGGCCAACCGCATTCTGATGCACCTTCGGGGGAAAATCGACACTCCTGCGGCGTCTGCGGCTACATCGCCGAGGACGACGTACCGAACAAATGTCCGGTGTGCGGGGCGGTGGC
>JAABTD010000434.1 GCA_011390065.1 Desulfobacteraceae bacterium | reverse complement strand
GGTGGACGGCGAAAAAGATCAATTGGATCGCCAGATCGACCGCGTCAAGTCCGTATGCGGGGAAAACAATGTGATGGACGTCCGGATCGCCCGGGAGAAAGCCGCCCAGGACGAGCTTTGGAAGGCCCGGCGCTCGGTTTCGGCCTCCATGGTGCGGCTCAAGCCCCGGCGGATCAACGAGGACATCTCGGTGCCCCGGTCCCGGATTCCCGAAATGATCGCGCAAACCGAGATCATCTCCGAAAAGCACGGCGTGCTGATCGTCAATTTCGGACATGCGGGCGACGGCAACATCCACGTCAACCTGCTTTTCGGGGACAAGCCCGGTGATGACGAAAGGGTCCACGGGGCCATCAAGGATGTCTTCGAGGCCGCCATCGGCCTGGGCGGCCGCATCTCCGGCGAGCACGGCATCGGACTGGCCAAGCGGGATTACATCGGGTGGAACCTCGACGCCCCCACCCTGGGGATGATGCGGCGCGTGAAGCGGATGTTCGACCCCAACAACATCTTGAACCCCGGCAAGATTTTTCCCTGACGGTCCGCCCTCCCGATTTCGTCCGATCTCATCAAAACTCTTGAAATATCTTCCATAGCGTCATAAACTGCACCTTTTTAAAGGATCTGGCGACAATTCTGGGCGACAATTCTGATTGATAAGGCAGGAACGGAAGATGACAACTGACGAAAGGCAATCTCGATTCAGGGAACGCCTCCGGTCCGCGCCGGAGGGCGGAGTGACGGCCTCGGCGCCGTGCCGGATCGACATGGGCGGCACCCTCGATATCAGCACGTTCCATCTGCCGCTGCGTCACCTGAATCCCTGCACCTTCAACATCGCCCTGGACCTTCAGACCGCGGTCCGCGTTTCGTCTTATGACGAAGGGCGGGTCCGCATTTCCTCCCGGGGCTTTGATGACGCCGAATTTTCAGCGGATGCGGCCCCCTTCGACCATCCCATGGGGCTGATGTTCGCCGTGGCGGCATATTTCGGCGCGTCCGGCGTCCACATCGATATCGCGTCCGGGTCCCCCCCGCGAAGCGCCCTGGGGGGGTCGAGCGTGGCCGCCTGCGCCTTGGCGGCGGCCCTTGCGGCGGTCGCCGAAGACAAACAACCGAGTCCCGCCCAAATCGCGGGCCTGGCCCACGCCCTGGAAGCCAGCGTGGCCGGCGTGCCCTGTGGTTTCCAGGATCAACTGGCGGCGGTTTACGGCGGCGCCAATGCGTGGTATTGGCCGGTGGCCGTCGGCGATCCGCCGTTCCGGCGGGAAACCGTAGTGGAAAGCGCCGATTTTGAAGCGCTTGAACGCCGCCTGCTGGTCGCCTACGGCGGCATCCCCCACGAATCGAAGGATGTCAACGGCCGTTGGGTCCGGGGCTTTTTGTCGGGGAACGGCCGGGACCGCTGGCGCCGAATCATCGATCTCACCCACCAATTTGTTGCCGCTTTGAAAGAAGGAAATTACGCCGGCGCGGTCGAAGCCATGAACGCGGAAACCGCCATCCGACGGGAGATGACGCCCGACGTTGTCGACGAGTTGGGAGGCGATCTCATCGAAGCGGCTCTTCGGCGCAACTGCGGCGCACGGTTCACGGGCGCCGGCGGGGGCGGGTGCCTTTGGGCCATCGGAGAGCCGTCGGACATCGACGCCTTGCGTACGGATTGGCGGAATTTGTTGGGCAAGCGGGAAGGGGCGAGGCTGTTGGATGCTCAAATTGATGATGAGGGGTTGAAATGCGACTCGCTTTGGATATCTATATATATAAAAGGAACTGACCGATGAACTTTCAAGATGTGATTCAGACGTTGAACCGGTTCTGGGGAGAGCGGAACTGCGTGCTGGCCCAGCCCTTCGATCTGGAGGTGGGGGCCGGGACCTTTCATCCGACCACGCTGCTCAAATCCCTGGGACCCGAGCCGTGGAACGTGGCCTATGTGCAGCCCTCCCGCCGGCCCACCGACGGCCGCTACGGCGAAAACCCCAACCGGCTTCAGCACTATTATCAGTACCAGGTGATTCTGAAGCCCTCCCCCCTGGACGTTCAGGAGCAGTACCTGGACAGCCTGAAGGTCTTGGGCGTTGATCCCCTGGAGCACGACATCCGGTTCGTGGAGGACGACTGGGAATCTCCCACCCTGGGCGCCGCCGGTCTGGGCTGGGAGGTCTGGCTGGACGGAATGGAGATCACCCAGTTCACCTATTTCCAGATGTGCGGCTCCGTCGAACTCCATCCGATTCCGGTGGAACTGACCTACGGGCTGGAGCGGATCGCCATGTACCTCCAGGGCGTCGACAATGTCTACGATCTGAGATGGAACGACGCCGTCACCTACGGCGACGTCCATCACCGGCAGGAGGTGG
>JAABTD010000433.1 GCA_011390065.1 Desulfobacteraceae bacterium | reverse complement strand
CGTCCTTTCCGGCCGAAACATGTGTCGTTGTTTGACGGTTATTGCGTTTGTTCATGCCGAATTCCCTCCGGATTGGTTGTCAACCATTTCCCACAAAGCCATCCCGAATTTATTGTCGGAAGAGAGTAGTTTCCGTTTGATGTAGTATGCGATGGCCTCGCGGCAGTTGATCATCCGGCGCCCGCTTTCGCCGGTTTCATAATGCTTCAAAATGGCTTCCCGCGCTTCCAGGGGCAATGCCGGGTTGGGGCGGAATCGCAATGTGACGACTGTATTCCATGCGGCGTCTTCAATCGAAGAGACCCATTCCTCGTTCGTGATTTCCGCCCGCGATATCCGGGACAGCACAAAATCCAGAAAAAATTGCTGATGATGGCAATAGGCCCGCAAATGGTAGCGATCATCGGCGAACACCAGGTGATTGGGCGAGATGGACCGGACCATGGCGGATTCGCGGTTTTTGCTGCGGTAGTCGATGTGTACCACCTGTTTTTGAAGCAGCGCGGACAGCACGGTTCGGATGGGTTCCAGGGGCAAGGTCGGCCGAAGCAGGCGATCCACGTCGGTCAATTCGATGTCGCTCCAGCCCTGCTCCTCCCTGTAAAACCCAACAAGGCTTTGCCCTCTCAGATAATCTAAAAATCGAATCGGCTCTGGCCGGATGTATCGGGGCTCGAAAGATGGATCTGGAATATGTCGTTTCCGACTGGCATCGTACGTCATCTGCCGAGGATGTCGGCGGCGATATTCTTCGATGGCGCCTTGGGCGGATTGCCTTGTTATTTCAAAATTTTCCGCCAGTTCAGCCGCTGTCAAACCGTCGCCCCAGAACAGCCGTGTTTCAATGAATTCAAAACGGATTTGCCTGGACATGTCAAGTTTTTTGACATGTATGTTTTCTTTAGGTGTAATTTCTCCCTTGACCTCCTCTACATCGTCGTTTAGAGTGCTCTCAAAAATTCCACAGGAGGACATCATCATGCATCGCGTCCGCATTACATTACCAAAAAGAAGAAGTGTTGACTATCGCAACCTCGACATCCTTCACGACGCGCTGATCAATGCCTGGACGGCCGGTGGGGCGGCCGCCGGAGACGTGATCGGCCCCAACGCCCGCATCTGGCATTTCGCCGCCCTGGGCTGGCGGCAAAACGGCGGGAACCGCGTCCATACCCTGGTGATCGGTACGCCGGACCCGGCATTGGGGAAATGGTTGTCGGCGATGAACCCGGCCGACATCCGGCACGCCAGGGCGGCCACCGGCGAGGCGGTCGATTTTTCCGCCGCGGATGTGGAAATCGACCCCGACCCGGTCGCGCCGGGATTGATCTCGCTGGGGGTGGTGATGCTGTCGCCGCTGGTCGTTTCCCGAAAAGATAACGGCAAACGGCGATGGGTCGGCCGTATCGACGAGGTCGACTTGACGGCGGCGGTCAACGCCCGGCTGTCGAGACTGGCGGAGCGGCCGGTCCGGCTCAAGGTGGAACCGGATCGGCTCTATGTCCGCTGCAACCCGAAGCACGACACGCTGGTGCCGCTCAAGGCGTTTCCGGACGGCCGAAAAAGCTTCGTGATCGGCATGAGGGTTCCCTTGGTCCTTCAGGGAAACGAGGAAGACCTGCGGTTGGCCTGGTATGCGGGGATCGGGGAAAAGAACCGGAACGGGTTCGGCTGCGTCGGAGTGGCGGAAAAGGGGGTGGGACGATGACCGAAAAGGACTGGCGGGAGACCGCGACCCAAACGGCCGCATCGGTGTACCGGCGGTTTCTGATCGAAGTGGTGGAACGCCATGTGATCAATGATCGCTTCGGCGGGCCGCTGGGGGAGAAGACGCGGAAGAAAGTGGAAAGCGAGGCGATGGTCGATCCCCGGATTCCGCGCCTGATGGCCGTCAGCGGCAAGGGCGGACTTGCGCCCGATCCGGAAAAGCAGGCGGTGTACAGCCGATTTTTCAACGTCAGCCTGCTGGACCATCTGTTGTCGGTCACCCGGGGGGCCATGGTACTGGCCGCCCTGGACTGGATGGGCCAGAACCCGGAGATGGACCCGGTGGTGCTGGAACGGCGGCTCAGCGTGCTGGCGGTCATCGGGTTCAACCACGATCTGGACAAGGATCTGCAACTGCCGAGAAACGCGGCGTTGGAGACGGCCGCCGTGGCGGAACGGATGGCGCGGTACGGCATCGATGCGTTCCTGTCGTCCGTCGGGGTTCGACTGACCCCGGACGGGCTTCGCTACCTGGTGGAAAAGGTGGAGGCCACCCAGTCCCACCGGACGCCGCCGGATGAACCGCCGCCCAGGGAGTTCGAGTCCCTGCCGCTTTACGCGCGGCTGGCGGACCGGCTGGACGGCGCCTGGCTGTCGACCGATCCCGACACCGGCGGCCT
>JAABTD010000050.1 GCA_011390065.1 Desulfobacteraceae bacterium | reverse complement strand
GATGATGGAGACCAAATACGGCCTGCCCTGGATCAAGGTCAATTTCATCGGCGCCGGGGCCACGGCCAAGTCGCTGCGGAAGATCGCCGATTACTTCGACGATCCGGGACTCAGGGAGCGGATCGAGGCCCTCATCGCCGAGGAGATGCCCGAGGTGGAAAAGGTCCGGGCCGAGGTCCGTCCCCGCACCGAGGGCAAAAAGGCCATGCTCTTCGTGGGCGGGTCCCGGGCCCACCATTACCAGGAACTCTTCAACGAACTGGGCATGCCGACCTTGTCCGCCGGCTACGAATTCGCCCATCGCGACGACTACGAAGGCCGACGGGTCTTACCGGATATCAAGGTGGACGCCGACAGCCGCAACATCGAGGAGCTGGAGATCCACCCCGACCCGGACAAATACAAGCCCCGGAAGTCCCCCGAGGAACTGGAAAAGCTCAAGGCCAGGGGCGTGCCCGTGAGCGACTACGAAGGGATGATGCCCGAAATGGCCAACGGGTCCCTGATCATCGACGACATCAGCCAGTACGAGACCGACAAACTCATCGAGATGTTCCAGCCCGACATCTACTGCGCCGGCATCAAGGAAAAATACGCCATCCAGAAGCACGGCGTGCCCATGAAGCAGCTCCACAGCTACGATTACGGCGGGCCCTACGCCGGCTTCAAGGGCGCCGTCAATTTCTACAAAGAGATCGACCGGATGGTCAACAGCAAGATCTGGGACTACATCAAGGCCCCCTGGGAAAAAAGTCCCGAACTGGCCGCGACCTACGCCTGGAACTGACCAGGACATGAACGGACAAAGGAGTCATCGCATCATGCTGCTCAGACACACCACCAAAGATATCGCCGACCGCAAGGCCCTGACCGTCAACCCGGCCAAGACCTGCCAGCCCATCGGCGCCATGTACGCCTCCCTGGGGGTCCACGGATGCCTGCCCCACAGCCACGGCTCCCAGGGGTGCTACGCCTACCACCGGTCCACCCTCACCCGGCATTACAAAGAGCCGGTCATGGCCGCCACCAGCGCCTTCACCGAAGGGGCGTCGGTCTTCGGCGGCCAGGCCAACCTGGTCCAGGCCATCGACAACATCTTCACCGTCTACAACCCGGAGGTCATCGCCGTCCACACCACCTGCCTCTCGGAGACCATCGGCGACGACATCCCCCAGATCATCGCCAAGGCCAGGAGCGACGGCAAGATCCCCGAGGGCAAATACGTGTTCCACGCCAACACGCCCTCTTACGTCGGCTCCCACGTCACCGGGTTTTCCAACATGACCAAGGCCATGGTGGACTATTTCGCCGAGACGAACGGTAAAAAAGCGAAGACCCTCAACCTGATCCCCGGCTACGTGGAGCCGGCGGACATGGAGGAAGTCCGGCGGCTGGCCGAGACCATGGGCATCCAAACCGTCATGTTCCCGGACACCTCAAGGGTGCTCAACGGCCCCATGACCGGCAAATTCAAGATGTACCCGGACGGCGGCGTCACCATCGACACGCTCAAGACCGCCGGGTCGAGCATGGGCACCGTGGCCATGGGCCGGATCGCCTCCCTGGCCGCGGCCCGGGCCCTGGATTCCAAGTGCAAGGTCCCCTGCCAGATCATCGACCTGCCCATCGGCCTCCACGGCACCGACGCCTTCGTGGACGCGCTGCGCCGCATGGCCGGCGTCAACGTCCCCGACCGGATCACCTACGAGCGGGGCCAGATGGTGGACCTCATCGCCGACATGCACCAGTACTTCCACGGCAAGCGGGTGGCCATCGCCGGCGACCCCGATCAGGTGCTGGCCATGGCCAAATTTTTGGTCTCCCTCGACATGAAGCCGGTCTACATGGTCTCGGGCACCCCGGCGGGCAAGAAATACGTCAAATCCCTCGAAGAGGCCGTCAAGGACCTGGGCGACGAGGTCAAGATCCAGGTCCCCGGCGACATGTATCTGCTCCACCAGTGGATCAAGAACGACCCCGTGGACCTGCTCATCGGCAACACCTACATGAAATACATCGCCAAGGACGAAGACATCCCCCTGGTCCGCTACGGCTTCCCCATCCTCGACCGGGTCGGCCACAGCTATTTGCCCTCCATGGGCTACAAGGGCGGCATCCGGATGCTGGAGAAGATATTGGATGCGCTGCTGGACCGGAAGGATCGGGACAGTTCGGATATTGATATGGAGTTGGTGATGTAAGAGAAAGGGACAGAGGGACAGAGGGTTTATAACAAGCCATTCGCCGGTTGCGACAACCATCCCGACCAACCGATAGCCCGAACCGGCTTTCAGCCGGTTTCAGATGATTCAGCCTGGGGTTTCAACCCCAGGCGGGACGAGGTCAAATGACATCGATACCGATATTAAAAGAACGCGAATCGCAGATCTGGCAAAAGGGCGAGACGCCGTTTTCCATTACCTGCGACAAGCACAGTCTGGCCGGAGCCATCAGTCAGCGGGCCTGCGTTTTCTGCGGATCGCGGGTGGTGCTCTACCCCATCGCCGACGCGGTCCATCTGGTTCACGGGCCCATCGGGTGCGCGGCCTATACGTGGGACATCCGGGGGGCCCTTTCCTCGGGGCCGGAGCTGCACCGGCTGTCGTTTTCCACGGATTTGCAGGAACGGGACGTGATCTTCGGCGGCGAGAAAAAGCTGGCGGCGGTGCTGGGCGAACTCATTGATCGCCACCGGCCCAAGGCGGCATTCGTCTACTCCACCTGCATCGTGGGGATCATCGGCGACGATGTGGCCGCGGTCTGCCGAAAAGTGGAACGGGAGAAAGGGATTCCGGTGCTGCCGGTTCATTCCGAGGGGTTCAAGGGAACGAAAAAAGACGGCTACAAGGCGGCCTGCGACGCGCTGTTCCGGATCATCGGCACGGGGCCGATCAACGACATCTCGCCCCAATCCATCAACATCCTCGGCGAATTCAACATCGGCGGGGAGGCCTGGATCATCCGGAAATATTACGAGCGGATGGGGGTCCAGGTGGTATCGGTGATGACCGGCGACGGCCGGGTGGACGAGATCCGGCGGGCCCACGGCGCGGCCCTCAACGTGGTCCAGTGCTCCGGGTCCATGACCCAGCTCGCCCAGATGATGGAGGAAAAATACGGCATCCCCCACATCCGCGTGTCGTATTTCGGCATCGAGGACATGTCCAAGGCCCTCTACGACGTGGCCGAGCGGTTTCCGGACAACCCGGAGATCATGGCGCGGACCCGGGAGATGGTGCGGGAGGAGATCGCCGCCATCCGCCCCGAACTGGCTGAATTCCGTAAAGATCTCGAGGGCAAGAAGGCGGCCATCTACGTGGGCGGCGCGTTCAAGGCGTTTTCGCTGATCAAGGCCCTGCGCCACCTCGGGATGCGGGTGATCCTGGCCGGGTCCCAGACCGGCAACGACGAGGACTACGAGATGCTCCGGGATCTGTGCGACGACGGCACGGTCATCGTGGACGACGCCAACCCCCTGGAGCTGTCCAAATACATCATCGAAAAGGACGCGGACCTGGTCATCGGCGGCGTCAAGGAACGGCCCATCGCCTACAAGATGGGCGTCGGCTTCTGCGACCACAACCACGAGCGGAAGATCCCCCTGGCCGGGTACGTGGGCATGCGCAACTTTGCCGAGGAGGTCCACCGCTCCGTGTCCAGCCCGGTGTGGCGGTTCGCCCCCCGGCGCGGCGCGAAACTGGAAAAGACCGAGGTCACCCCATGCTGACGACCAGCGAAACCCCGACCGAAGAGCGGTACGCGGCCACCCGCAACGCCTGCAAACTCTGCACCCCGCTGGGGGCCTGCCTGGCCTTCAAGGGCATCCGGGGGGCCATCCCCCTGCTCCACGGGTCCCAGGGGTGCTCCACCTATATCCGGCGCTACCTCATCAGCCATTTCAAAGAGCCGGTGGACATCGCCTGCTCCAATTTCGCGGAACAGACCGCCATCTTCGGCGGCGGCCTCAACATGAAGGTGGCCCTGGAAAACATCAACACCCAGTACGCCCCGGAGTTCATCGGCGTCGCCACCACCTGCCTGTCGGAGACCATCGGCGACGACGTGCCCATGTTCCTGAAGGATTTCCGGACGACCCACGCCGACGAAGACCTGCCGCCCCTGGCCCACGTCTCCACGCCGTCGTACAGCGGCACCCACATCGACGGGTTCCACGGCGCGGTGCGGGCCGCCGTGGCGGCCGTCGTCAGGGAAAAGGGGACGGGCGACCACGTCAACCTGTTGCCCGGCATGGTTTCGCCGGCGGATCTGCGCCACCTCAAAAGGATCGTCTCCGATTTCGGCCTGTTCTTCGTCATGCTGCCCGACTATTCCGAAACCCTGGACGGCGCGCCCTGGTGGGAATACCACCGGATCCCCGAAGGCGGGACCCCGGTGGACGCCATCGCCCGCATGGGATCGGCCGCCGCCTCCATAGAGTTCGGCCGGATCCTGGCAGAAACCGACGCTGGCGATAGCGCCGGCATGCTGTTGCGGAAGGATTTCGACGTCCCCCTCTACCGCCTCGGCCTGCCCATGGGCGTCGGCGAGACCGACCGCTTCTTCGCGGCCCTGGAAGCGGTGAGCGGCCGCCCCACGCCGGAAAAGTACGTCAAGGAGCGGGGCCGGCTCATCGACGCCTACGTGGACGGCCACAAGTACGTCTCCGGCGTCACCGCCGCCATCTACGGCGAGGAAGACCTGGTGGTGGGCCTGGCCGCCTTTTTGGGCGAGATCGGGATCACGCCGGTCCTGTGCGCATCGGGCGGAAAGAGCGGCCATCTGAAGCAAAAAATCACCGAAGTCGTCGGCGACATCGATAAAAAGAACATTCAGATCCTCTCCGGCGCCGATTTCATCGACATCGCCGACATCGCCGAAGACCTGAAACCCGACCTGATCATCGGCCACAGCAAGGGCTATTCCGTGGCCCGGAAAATCGACACGCCCCTGGTCCGGGTGGGATTTCCCATCCACGACCGGGTGGGCGGCGGCCGTCTCCACCACCTCGGCTACCGCGGCGCCCAGGAGCTGTTCGACCGGATCGTCAACGCGCTGCTGGAAAAGCGGCAGGCGGATTCGGGGTTGGGGTATTCGTACATGTGAAAAGAGAATCAGAGGCCACAAAATGAACATCGACCGACATCCCTGTTTCAACGACAAAGCGCGACACACCTTCGGGCGGGTCCATATGCCGGTGGCCCCCCGCTGCAATATCCAGTGCAAGTTCTGCAACCGGAAATTCGACTGCGTCAACGAAAGCCGGCCGGGCGTGACCACGGGCGTGCTCACGCCGGAACAGGCCATGATCTACCTCGACGCGGTCTTCGCGGAAAAACCCAACATCGCGGTGGTGGGCATCGCCGGGCCGGGGGACCCCTTCGCCAACCCGGAGGAGACCATGCGGACCCTCCGGTGGGTCCGGGCCGCCTACCCCGAGATGCTGCTTTGCGTGGCCACCAACGGACTTGGCGTCGGGCCTTACATCGACGAATTGGCGAACCTTCAGGTGAGCCACGTCACGGTGACCGTCAACGCCGTGGATCCGGCGATTTCCGAAAAGATCTACGCCTGGGTCCGCCACGACAAGCGCGTCCTCAAGCCGGCCGACGGGGCCCGGGTGCTGCTGGAAAAGCAGCTCGACGCCATCCGCCGCCTGAAAGAAAAGGGCGTGACGGTAAAGGTCAACAGCATCGTCATCCCCGGCATCAACGACCACCATGTGCCGGAAGTGGCCAAACGGATGGGGGAGATGGGCGTGGACATCCTCAACGCCGTGGCCTACTACCCCAACGAAGGCGCGGCCTTTTCGGACATCCCCGAACCATCGAAAGGGATGATCGCGAAGATCCGCAAGGCCGCCGCCGAGCACATTCCCCAGATGCACCACTGCACCCGGTGCCGGGCCGACGCCGTGGGGATGCTGGGCGAAAAGATGAACGAGAAGCTGATGACCGCCCTAAAGCGATGCGAAAGCACGGAGGCCCCGCCTGTCGCCGCAGAGCATCCGGCGACGACCGACCGCCCCAACGTGGCGGTGGCCAGCATGGAAGGGGTTTTGGTGAACCAGCACCTGGGCGAAGCCTGTCAGCTCTTCATCTACGGAAAGGAAAACGGCGGCGTCTCCCTGCTGGAAACCCGCGAAACCCCCGAACCCGGCGGCGGCAACGGGCGATGGGAAACCCTGGCCGACGCCATCGGCGACTGCGGCGCCCTCCTGGTCAGCGGCATCGGCCCCAAACCCCGAACCGTGCTCGAGGAAAAAGGCATCCAGGTCATGGAGATCGAAGGGCTCATCGACGACGCCATCCGGTCGCTTTACGACGGCGACGGCCTGCGCCACATGGCCAAACGGACCCTGACGGCGTGCGGGGCCCAATGTTCCGGCGGGGGGATGGGGTGCGGGTGACGCGCCATTATCGCGGCGCCGATTGGCGGTAAACCGTAGGGGCGAAAAATTTTTCGCCCCTACCGATGACCCAACATCACGTTGAAAGGGAAACACCATGGACAAACCCGAACACCACATCTTCGTCTGCGCCAGTTTCCGGTCCGGCGGCGATTCCAAGGGCGCTTGCAGCAAAAAAGGGTCCGGCGATTTCATGCCCTACATTGAAAACGAAATCCTCGACCGGGGCATGAACGCCCAGATCACCAGCACGGGGTGCATGAAGGCCTGCGATTACGGGCCGGTGATGGTGGTCTACCCGGGCGGGCAGTGGTACGGAAAAGTGGAAAGCGAGGACGCCATCGACGAGATCCTCGACGCCGTGGAAGACGGCGGCGTGGCCGGGGACTACCTCATCTCATGAACAGCTCCGGGGCTGTTGCTTCCATCAGGCGCCTGGACCCGCCTGACGTCCGGCTCATCGACACCACCCTGCGGGACGGCGAACAGGCACCGGGCGTGGCCTTCTCGCGGCAGCAGAAGCTGGCCATCGCCCGGATGCTCGCCGACATCAACGTGGATGAACTGGAGGTCGGCATCCCCGCCATGGGGCCGGCGGAACGCGACGACATCCGCGCTCTTGCGGCGATGAGGCCGCCGTGCCGCCTCACGACCTGGTGCCGCGCCCTCTTCGAGGATCTGGACGCGGCGGCCCGGTGCGGCACGGACGGCGTCCACATGGCATTCCCGGTGTCGCCCCTCCAGTTGGGGACCCTGGGGAAAGATGCGCAGTGGGCGCTGGATGGCCTGGAAACCCTGATCCCCGCCGCCCTCCACCGGTTCGATCATGTCTCCGTGGGCGCCCAGGACGCCACCCGGTGCGATCCGGCGTTTTTGGATGCGTTTGTCCGCCGGGCGGCTGAATGCGGCGCTCACCGGGTCCGCATCGCCGACACCGTGGGCGTCGCCACGCCGATCAGGGTCGGGCGGATGATCGAACGACTGCTGGCATCCGCCGGCGGCATGGACCTGGAATTCCACGCCCACAACGATCTCGGCATGGCCACGGCCAACGCCGTCACCGCCGCCGAAATCGGCGTGCGGGCCTTGAGCGTCACGGTCAACGGCCTGGGAGAACGGGCCGGCAACGCGGCACTGGAAGAGGTGGTCATGGCGGCGACGGCGTCAACCGGCTTCCGGTGCCGGGTGGCATCCGAAGGACTGACGGCGCTATGCGCCTATGTCGCCGACGCCTCGAACCGCCCCATCCCCGCCGGAAAACCCATCACCGGCGCGGCGGCGTTCCGGCATGAATCGGGGATTCACTGCGACAGCATCCTGAAAGACGAGCGGAGTTACGAACCGTTTCCGGTGGGGTTGCTGGGGCGGCGGCATGAATTGGTGGTGGGGAAGCATTCGGGGCGGCATGGGGTGCGGTGGGTGATGGAGGGGGTGGGGGTGGCGTTATCGAAGGAAACGGCGGGACAGCTTTTGGGCAAGGCAAAAAATTTACAGCTCAACGGAATGCTTGGCCCACGTTTCTACATTGATCGTCATTCCTCCTGAACACTGATAAACGGGTTGATTACCGTCAAACGATCCTCAATGACCTGATCGTGCTGGAGATCTTCTGTAAACAGCTTGTCGCATTGATTATCCAGGGCGGAAGAAATGATCAAGCTGTCCCAATATGAGAAACCATACCTTTCCCTTATTTCCCAGGCATTTTCCGCCGTCTCGAAAAATAATGGGCATATCGTGCAACTATCCGCCAATTCATGTATTGCTGAGCGAATCACTTTGTCATCGATCTTATGTTTCAGCAATGCACTGGCAAACTCGTTGACAACCTGGACGCTGATGATCACCTCCGCTTCAAGTCCTTTGAGAAAACGGATCGCTTCTTGATGTTTGCCGTCATTTTTCGCTGATTCCAGTTTGGCGTACACGAACACGTTGGTGTCGATGAACACCTTATTTCCGTTCATGCAACGCCTCCCGGCTGAACCGCGTTACCTGATCCACGCTCACCGGATTCGCCAAAAAATTCGAAAACGCTTTTCCTTTCAATTCTATTGATTTGCCTTTCTGCTCTTTTCCGTATTTTTGACATAAAAATTCATAAAAATCTAAAAGTTCGTCCCTGACATGAGGCGGCATGCCCGACAAGTCGAGCGTGGTTTGGCGGGACTCCATTTGCAATACTCCTTTTTTGAAATTATAAAATTTTGCGCGAATCCGCGTTTCAGACAGCCTCTTTGACCCGTTGCGTCGGAATGACCAGCAGGTAGTGGCCGTAGTCCATAAGGATCTCGGTGGTAATATCTCCGGCAAATTCCAACAAATCCAACTCACGATCTTCATCTTCGGGGGTTGTTACATTGATCCAGAGAATTTCGGGGTCTTCGGGACTTTCCACGACATTGATCAGTTCCACTTCCGGAAATTGCCCTTTGACCTTGTCAACGATTTCGGCAATCAACTCTTCTTGCTTAAAATTTATCATCTGAGATTCCAACCGGCTTCCGGGTTTCTCTCGAACTTCCAGATAAACACATCACGATTATAGCACCTCGATTCCGGGTATGCCAGCAGTTCTGAACCGCAGATTGACGCTGATTGAGCAGATTGCGCTGAAAGGCCCGGGCTGCAACGTTTACTGACTATCGGAAAATCATTAGCCCGCCACCATCAAATATCGCCAACCATCTGCGAAATCACAAAAATCTGCGTCAATCAGCGGTTCAGACCATTATTCCGTCTCCATACAAAACGCCTTCACCCCCAAATGGACATCAATGACCGCCAGCGACACGACCATCACCTGCAACACATTCCCCGAAAAGCCCATGGCCACCAGGATGGCCCCGAACTGCTTGAGCACCTTCTCATTGGACAAATCGCCCCACTTCTGCCACTGCTTGTTCAGCACCCCGCCGTCCTCGCATACATCCTGCTTGGCCGCCTTTTTGAACCTCGTCCAAAAGCTTTCCGGCTCTTTGCCCGCCGCCACGACGGCCTTGTCCACCGTCTCGATCTGGGGCTCGGGAAATCTGGATCGCCCCCGGGTGATCCAGCGCATTTTGGACTCGGCTTCGGCCTCCCGCAGGCCCCTGAGTTGCCCCGCCATGTCGCGTTTCATCTGCTCGATTTCTTCCGGTGAAAAGGGATCGTCCGGCATGAATCGGGCATCCATTGCGACGGCATTTTAGAAGACGAGCGAAGTTACGAGCTGTTTCCGACGGAATTGCTGGGGCGGCGGCATGAACTGGTGGTGGGAAAGCATTCGGGGCGGGATGGTTTGCGGCGGGCGATGGCGGGTTCGGGTGTGGCGGCGGCGTTTGAAGAGACTTGAAAAGCAGGGCCGCCGGCCAAATCCAGGAACCGCCAATCGCCCGAAAAGACACGGGTGGGACAGGTCAGAGATTGAACAGTCCCACGACGCCCACCAGGATCAGGTAGGCGGCGACGATGTAATTGAGCAATCGGGGGACCACGAGAATGGCGATGCCGGCGATGAGCGCCAGCAAGGGTTGAGCGGCAATGTTAATCTGCATGATCGATCTCCTTTCATCATATAAATGGATTAAACTAAGGATGCGCCGGCTGCGATCTCATGGCGACGAGTTGGACGCCGCTTCGGATTCATTTTTCTCAACTTGACGGGCCTCCTTTTCGGCAAAAGGGTTGCGTTGACATATAGGTCATTAAACCATATCCCCGGAAAAATAAAATCGGCCCCATGATGTATTTAAAGAAAATAAGAACAGTAGATGGGCTGATATTTGACCCCAGTCTGCGAAATGGGGGAAAGACAGGTCGGCGAGCGGTGGAAAGAAACAACGACGCCCACTGCCGCCGTCGGAGGCGAATGAGTGGGCATCCGGGATCGTTGCGGCCCGAAGTGAGGAGCGTCGGGCGGGCGCTAATCCGAAACAAACAGCTCGGTGCTGATGTACCGTTCTCCGGTGCTGGGCAGGATCGTCACGATCCGCTTTCCGGCGGATTCTTTTCGGCCGGCCACTTTCAAAGACGCCGCCACGGCTGCGCCCGATGAGATGCCGCAGAGAAGGCCTTCTTTTTTGGCCAGGCTCCGGGCTGTTTCCATGGCATCCTCGTTGCTCACCGTCACCACTTCGTCGATGAGAGAGCGATCCAGCACCTCGGGTATGAACCCTGCTCCAATGCCCTGGATTTTATGGGGCCCGGGATCGCCGCCGGAAAGGATCGGGGAATCGGCCGGTTCCACCGCCACCACCTGCAACGACGATTTACGCGGTTTCAGGGCCCGCGCCACCCCCGTCAGGGTGCCGCCGGTGCCCACCCCGGCCACGAAGATATCGACGTTTCCTTCTGTGTCGCGCCAGATCTCCAGGGCCGTTGTGGTCTCATGGATCTTGGGATTGGCCGGATTGGCGAACTGATTGGGCATGAAGATGTCGGTCCCTTCGCCCAGCAACTCATGGGCCTTTGCAATGGCCCCCTTCATGCCCTTGTCGCCGGGGGTCAGGATCAGCTCCGCGCCCAGATGGCTCAGCAGTTTCCGCCGTTCCATGCTCATGGTCTCGGGCATGGTCAGGGTCAGACGGTAACCCTTGGCCGCGCAGACAAAAGCCAGCGCGATGCCGGTGTTGCCGCTGGTGGGCTCCACGATCCGGGTTTCAGGACCGATCTGCCCTTCCGCCTCCGCCTTGTCGATCATGGAGGCGGCGATCCGGTCTTTGACCGAACCGGCCGGGTTGAAAAATTCCAGTTTGACGAGAATCTCGGCGTTCAACCCTTTGCCCAGATGATTGAGCCGCACCAGCGGCGTCATGCCGATGGTATGATGAATGGCTGAATAGAGTTTCATGGGGTTCTCCTCCCGGTTCTCTTAGCGATACACCAGTTCCGGCGTCTTGAGCAACACCTTGGTATTGGGCGGTATTGATTCGGTGAGCCACACGTTGCCGCCGACCACCGAGCCTTGACCGATCACGGTATCGCCGCCCAGGATGGTGGCGCCGGAGTAAATGATCACATCGTCTTCGATGGTGGGATGTCGCTTTTTGCCGCGCATCCGCTCGCCGGCGTTTTTGGGAAGGGAAAGCGCGCCCAGGGTCACCCCCTGATAGATGCGGACGTTGTCGCCGATCTCCGTGGTCTCGCCGATGACCACCCCGGTGCCGTGATCGATGACGAACCGGTCGCCGATCTCGGCGCCGGGATGAATGTCAATGCCGGTGAGCGCATGGGCGTATTCCGACATCATCCGGGGCAACAACGGCACGCCCAGTTCGTAGAGCCGGTGGGCCACCCGGTAGACGGTCATGGCGTAGATGCCGGGATAGCTGAAGATGATCTCATCATGGCTCTTGGCGGCCGGATCGCCGTCGTAGGCGGCGGATACATCATTTGAAAGCAATCGGCGGATGGCCGGCACATCCGACATAAGCGCCAGGGCCATTTCGCTGCCCTGCTCCGCACAATGGACACATTCCCGGTCGTACCGGAAGCATTCGTGGCGAATGGCCCGGCAGATCTGTTCGTACAGCACGTCGAACAGGCCGGAGATCGCCTGTCCCATGCTGTATTTCAAGTTGATGGGGTCCAGCTTCTCCCGGTTGAAATAGCCGGGGAACAGGATGTTCCGGAACCGCTCGATGATGTCGAGCACCGCCTCTTTGGAGGGGATCGGCTCGAAATCGATATGGGTGTAGCAGCTGCCGTCTTCGCAGCCGCCGATAATCTTTTCAGCCACCTCCGGCAGCTTGTTCCGATAGCTTGAAAGCGTCTGTCGATCGACTCGACAGGATTCCTGAGTCTGCTCACCCATGTTTTGCCTCCCCTCTGCTTCCCTGTTGACGGCATCGGAATGCCCATGGGCCATGTCGCCGCGGCCCGCGTTCAGGTCGTCTTGCACTGGGCCGCGCTCCAGAACGGCGACATGTTCCGGAGTCGCTCGATGACGGGCGGCAGTTTCTCGATGACGAAATCGACCTCTTCCTCGGTGTTGTAAACGCTGAGGCTGAACCGGATCGATCCGTGGGCTGCCGTAAAGGGCACGCCCATGGCCCGGAGCACGTGGGAGGGCTCCAGGGAGCCGGAGGTGCAGGCCGAACCGGAAGACGCGCAAATGCCCAGTTCATTCATCATCAGCAGGATCGACTCCCCTTCCACAAATTCAAAAGCGATGCTTGTGGTGTTGGGCAGCCGATTGTCGGGGTCGCCGTTGACCATGGCGTTGGAAACGCTTGCCAGCAACCCTTTTTCCAGCTTGTCCCTCAGCTTGCGCACCCGAGTGTTTTCGTCCTCGATGATATCGGCCGCCAACTCGGCGGCGCGGCCCAAACCGATAATGGAGGCGACGTTTTCGGTGCCGCCCCGGCGTCCCTTCTCCTGATGGCCGCCGATGAGAAAGGGGGAAAACTTGGTGCCCTTCCGGATAAAAAGAGCGCCCACGCCCTTGGGTCCATGCAGCTTGTGCCCCGACAGCGCCAGCATGTCCACCGGCGTGGACCGCATGTCGATGGGCAGTTTCCCCACGGCCTGAACCGCGTCGGTGTGAAAGACGATGCCCCGCTCCTTGACCTTTTCGGCGATCTCTTCGATGGGGAAAATAACGCCGCTCTCATTGTTGGCCCACATCAGGCTCACAATGGCGGTGTTGTCCGTGAGGCTTTTGTAGAGAAACGCAAGATCCAGACGGCCCTCGCGGTCCACCGGCGCGAAGGTGACGCGATACCCGGTCTTTTCCAGGTGTTCGCAAAGGTTCTTCACGGCCGGATGCTCCACCCGGCTGGTCACGATGTGCTTTTTTTGAGGATTGGCCTTCAACGCGGCCCAGATGGCCGTTGAGTCGCTTTCGGTGCCGCAGGAGGTGAAGACAATCTCTTTGGGATCGGCGCCGATAAGGGCCGCCGTTTTGGAACGGGCCGATTCGATATGCCGCCCTACCTGCCCGCCGAAGGAATGCATGCTGGAAGGATTGCCGTAAAGTTCCCCGAAATAGGGCATCATGGCCTCCACCACTTCCGGGGCGACCCTGGTCGTCGCATTGTTGTCCATATAGATTGTGCTTCCGGGGTTCATTCTTTCACCTCCTCAACCGTCAACTCGGGCGTGACGAACTCGTGCAGTTTCTTTTCCACATACTCTTTCAGCGTCACCTGGGAAGCCTTGCAGGTGGAACAGGCGCCCTGAAGGCGCACCTGGACCTCGTCGCCATTGACGTCCACCAGCTCGATGTCGCCGCCGTCCTTCTGCAACTCCGGCCGGATCTCCCGGTCCAGGGTCTCTTCGATGAGCTTGATCTTCTGGATGGTGGTCAGCTTCCTGGGTTTGGCCTCCTTTGGCCGGATTTCACCCGTCATGCTGTCGATAATGCCCTGAATCTTGTCGTGGCAGTTGCCGCAGGCGCCGCCGGCCTTGACATAATTGGTGACCTCTTCGATGGTGGCCAGGTTGTTCTCCTTCACCGCCCGCTGGATCTCTGTTTCGGTCACGCCGAAGCATTCGCAGACCACGTCGCCGTCCAGCTTCTTGGGCTCTTCGCCCCGATAGCAGAGGATGGCGTTCTCCAGGGCGTCCCGTCCCATCACCGAGCAGTGCATCTTCTCCTTGGGCAGGCCTCCCAGAAATTCGGCAATCTCCTCGTTGGTGATCTTTTCGGCCTCCTCCAGGGTTTTGCCTTTGAGCATTTCAGTCAGCGCCGAAGAAGAAGCGATGGCGCTGGCGCACCCGAAGGTCTGAAATCTGGCGTCGACAATGCGGCCGTCTTCACCCAGTTTAAAACTCAATTTCAGGGCGTCGCCGCAAGCCAGCGACCCCACCTCCCCCACGCCGTCGGGATTTTCGACGACGCCCACGTTCCGGGGATTCAAAAAATGATCCCTCACCTTATCCGTATATTCCCACATATGACTCCTCCTTCCGGCTGCAAGGCAAATCGATGATCAATGTTTTATATCTTATCATTATCTCACAATATTTCGTTCACTTTCCAGCATATTCTAACATAGGTCTTCTTTCATCGTCTGCAAATTTTTATTCTCCGTTCATGACGCCGGGCGCCGGACGGAAAGCATTCAGCGGATTGAAGTTTCTCCTGCATTGTGGCATACTCCCCGCATCGTTCGCACCGGCGGACGATCCAACCATAACAGAACGGAATTCAAGGAACCGAGGATGATAAAGGAAAAAGCAATCGAGGTGCTCAAGGCGGAGGCCGAGGGCATTCTGAAACTGGCGGATCGCATCGACGACAATTTTGTCCGCATGGCGGAGATGGTCTGCGCGTCCCGGGGCCGGCTCATCGTGGGCGGCATCGGGAAATCGGGGATCGTCGGCCGGAAGATCGTGGCGACCCTCAACAGCACCGGCACCCGGTCCATCTTTCTCCACCCGGTGGAGGCCATGCACGGCGATCTGGGGATCGTGGGACCGGAAGACATCTTCCTGGCCCTGTCCAACAGCGGCGAGACCGAGGAACTCAACGCCCTGTTGCCCTCCATTCACGCCATCGGCTGCCCGGTGATCGCCGTTACCGGCAACAGCGAATCGACCCTGGCCCGGCACGCCGACATCATCATCGACGCCGGCGTCGCCCAGGAAGCCACCCCCATCGGCGCGCCCACCACCAGCACCACCGTCCAGATGGCCATCGGCGACGCCCTGGCGGTGGTGCTCATGGATCAGAAAAACTTCCAGCGCTGCGACTTCAAGCGGTTCCACCCCGGCGGCGCCCTGGGCCGGCGGCTGTCCAGCCAGGTCTCGGAGTTCATGATCACCGGAGACGCGGCGCCGTCGGTCCCCCAGGACGCGACCATGGAGGCGGCCATCCGCGAAATCAACCGCCTCGGACTCGGCGCCACCCTCGTGACCGGGCCCGGGGACATCCTCGCGGGCATCATCACAGACGGCGACCTCCGCCGCACCATCGCCCGCAAGGCCCCCATCTACGAGCTTTCCGTAGCCGACGTCATGACCGCCAACCCCCGGACCGCCCATCCCGACACGCCGGCCTACGACGCCCTCAACATCATGGAAAAACACCAGATCACCGTCCTCCCCATCGTGGAGACCGACGGGACGGTGGCGGGGATTCTGCACCTGCACGACATTCTGGGGAAAGGGGAATTCAAGTTTAACGGCGAAGTCGCGGCCCGGCCCCATGCCTGACAGAGACGGCCCCGGACCGGCGTTTCCTCTCACGCCATTTCTGACCATGAGAGTTGCCATGGAAACAAAAGCCCGGTATATCGTCTCTGGACAGCGCCATTGACCACCGTTGTCCGCTATAGCCGCCATCCTTTTTAACTGCATCGCCTCAAAAAAAGAGATTGAAGATGAGCAGATCTTCCGTGACAATCGACCCGATTATTCAAAAAACACCGAAGATGAGCAGGACTTCCGCAACCATCGACCCGATCACCAGAATCGAAGGCCATTTGGCGATTCGGGTCGAGACGGCGTCGGGCCGCGTCGCCAAGGCGTTCAGCGCGGGCGAGATGTTCCGGGGATTCGAGATGATCCTGAAAGGGAGGCATCCTCTGGACGCTCAGCAGATCACTCAGCGGATCTGCGGGGTGTGCCCGATATCCCACGGGATGGCGTCCGTTCTGGCTCAGGATGAGGCTTACGGCGTCAAGTCCACCGACAACGGACGGTTAGGCCGCAACCTCATTCAGGCCGCGAATTTCATCCAGTCTCACCTGATTCATTTTTATCAGCTCTCGGCTGTGGATTTCATCGATGTCGCGGCGGTCGCGTCCTACCAGGGCAACGATCCCGGCCTCAAAGAGCTGAAGGCCTGGGTGTCCGCGCAACGGTCCGCCAATGTCCTCTATCCCGCAGCGCCCTTTCTGCCCCGCTACTCGGGAGATTATGCCCGGAACGCAGAATTGAACATCATGGTCCTCAAACACTACCTGGACGCCCTGGATATGCGGGCCCTGGCCCATCGAATGTGCGCCGTGTTTGCGGGCAAACTGCCCCATGCGCCCGGACTCGTGCCGGGCGGCATCACGGAAACGATAACGGCGAAAAAGATCGCCGCCTTTGAATCGATGCTGAGCAAACTGCGCGCCTTCATCGACGGGTGCTACCTGCCCGATGTGCTGGAAACGGCGATGGCGTTTCCCGGTTACCTGAAGGAGGGGAAGGGGTGCTGCAACTTTCTGGCTTACGGCGCCTTTCCGGAATCTTCCACGCACGACGCGACGCTCTTCCCATCCGGGGTTCTCACAGACGGCAACCTTACGGTTTTGGATACGGAACGGATCACGGAGGATACAGGACATTCTTACTACGCTTCTCCATCCGGCCTGTCGCCCGCCGCCGGCCAAACCGTCCCGGGCCATGATAAAAAAGGAGCCTATTCCTGGGTCAAAGCCCCCCGCTACAATGGCCGGGCGATGGAAGTCGGGCCGCTGGCCCGGGTCATGATCGACGGCCTCAAGCGCGACAATTCCCCCCTGAAACAGCTGACGGAAAAGACGCTGGGCAAACTGAATATCGCGGCGGAAAACCTTGCATCCGTTATGGGGCGGCATATCGCGAGGGCCATCGAGTGCAAAATCGTTGCGGATCGGTGCGCTCATTGGGTGGAACAGTTGGTTCCGGGAGAACCGGCCTTCGAGGACTTCGATATCCCTGCAACCGGCCGGGGAACCGGACTGACGGAAGCCCCGCGCGGCGCTCTGGGCCACTGGATGACCATCCGCAAGGGCGCCATCGAAAATTACCAGTGCGTGGTGCCGACCACCTGGAACTGCTCTCCCCGGGACGACAACGGAACTCCGGGCCCGATCGAGCAGGCCCTCGTCGGAACTCCGGTTGCCGACCTTGACAATCCCATCGAGGCCGTCAGGGTGGTCCGATCCTTCGATCCATGCCTGGCGTGCGCCGTTCACTGACGGAAATGGCCGATCGAATCGGCATTGAGATAAAAGGGGGCGGCATGTCGCACATGACCCGTAGAGAATTTGTTAAACTGAGCGCCAGGATGGCGGCGGCCATGGGGTTGGGGTCATCGGCGGTTCCGCGGATCGTGGAAGCGCTGGATCAGTTCGCATCCGGAACCCTACCCGTTTTGTGGTTGCAGGGATTGAGCTGTTCCGGGTGTTCCGTGTCCCTGATGAATTCCGACAATCCAGGACCTCTGAGGATACTGACCCGGTATCTTTCTTTGTGTTTCCATTCAACGCTCTCCACCGCCACCGGCGCCCTGGGAATGGAAATCATTCACAGGCGCATCGATGAAGGAGCGTATTGTCTGATCGTCGAAGGGAGCGTCCCCAGGGCAATGCCCGATGCCTGCCGGATCGGGGAGACGTTTTTCACGGATCAGTTGCTGAAAGCCGCAAGCAACGCCGAATCCATTATCGCCGCCGGATCGTGCGCGTCATCGGGGGGGATCCCCGGCGCCGACAACAGTCCCACCGGGGCGGTCGGCGTCCCTGAATTCCTGGCGGACAACGGCATCTCGACGCCGGTGATCCGCATCCCGGGATGTCCCGTTCATCCGGATTGGCTCGTCGGCGCATTGGTGCATGCGCTTAAATTCGGCGTTCCGGATCTGGACCGCCAGGGGCGGCCCACCATGTTCTTTTCGCGACTGGTCCATGATCAATGTCCCCGGTTCGCCGATTACGAACGGGAGCAGTTTGCCCGGACCTTCTCCGAACCGGGCTGTTATTTCAAACTGGGCTGCCTGGGTCCCATCACCCATGCCGATTGCAGCCTCCGGCTCTGGAACAACGGCGTCAATTTCTGCATCAATGCCGGTTCTCCCTGCATCGGATGCGCTGCCGAGGACTTTCCCCAGGCCGTCTCCTTTCCCATGTTCACCAAGGGGCCTTCCCGAAAAGTGAAAAAAGGATAGCGCCATGAAACTGCACATCAAACTCAACCTGGCGCTGCTGAGCGGGCTGATTCTGGTGGTGCTCGTCGCCCAGTTCTTTCAGTATGCAAAAGCCGTCGAACTCATTACGGATCTGTCCCGCGCCACCCTGTCCACCCTGAAGGAAAGAGAGGAAGGTTTCGCCAGGAATATGTTCAGCTCCGTGGATCGCGCCGTCGCCGGTTCCCTGGAACGGGGAGAAATGGAAAAGTTCACTCGTCTTTTAGAAGCGCAGAAAGAGGTGGAAGGGCTGATCGAGTTTTCCCTGTACGACCGATACGGGATGGTGTCCCACTCATCCGACATAAGGAACCGCAAAAAGGTTTTGCCCGGCGATATTCATGAGGGCCTGCTCACATCCCCCGAAACGGTCGAACGGCATGCCAACGGCGCCATTGAAATCTATCGGCCCCAGGTCATCACCCGGGACTGCATCCGATGCCACACCCGTTGGGAGTTGGGAAAAATCGGCGGGGTGACGAGCATCAAAATGTCCGCTGAGGCCCTTGCACACGCCCGGCATCAGGCGGAAGAAACCCTTGCCGAGGCCAAACGCTCTTTTTTCACCAACAGCCTGATCACCATTGGCAGCATTGTCGCATTGTTCATCATCACCATGTATCTGTCCGTTTCCAGGTTTGTCAGGCAGCCTCTGGATCGCATCACCGCCGGCTTCAAAGATCTGTCCGAAGGCGAAGGAGATCTGACGCGCCGCATCGAAATCGTTTCCCGGGATGAATTGGGCGAGTTGGCGACGTTTTTTAATATTTTTCTCGAAAAGCTCAGACGTCAGATGATCAAGATCAAGGAATCCTCCGAAACCCTTACCGGATCGGCCCATGACCTTTCCGTCTCCTCAAAAGAGGTCGCCTCCACTTCCAACCATCAGGCCAGCGCCGTCAAGGAAGTGGTGTCCACCATGGAAGATTCCGACAAACTGTCCAGAAGCGTCGCCGGAAAAATCGGGGAAGTGGCCGATATCGCCGAGCAGACCCGGGAAAATGTTGAAAACGGGTTTTCCATCACCCGGGGCAACCTGGAGAAAATGGAGGAAATTCGGATGGCCAACAGCGACGTGATCAACGGAATCAAAGCGCTGGGAAGCCATATCAAAAGCATCTGGGAAATCGTGGGAATCATCAATGCCGTCGCGGACCAGACGAAAATCATCGCCTTCAACGCCGAACTGGAAGCGTCCGCCGCCGGGGAGGCGGGTAAAAACTTCGAAATCGTGGCCAATGAAATCCGAAGACTCGCCAGCAACACCATGACGTCTACCCGGGAGATCAAGGACAGGATTATTGAAATCCAACATGCCTCTGATGATCTGATCGCCGTCTCTGAGGCGGGAACCCTGAAGATCACCGAAGGGTGGCAACTTTCCAAGAGCCTGGACGCCGTCTTCCAGGAAGTGTTAAATTCATCGGAAACGTCAGCCGATTCGGCCCGGACAATTTCAGAGTCCATCAATCAGCAGGCCGAAGCCTTCGGGCAAATCCTGCTGACGCTTAAACAAATATCCGATGGCGTCGATAATTTTGTGATGTCAACCGAAGCCACCACCCAGGCTTCCGAAACCTTGAAACAGATGGCGGAGGATCTGAAGGCAATTGTGGAGAAGTATGGGGTTTAGGAGTGAAAGCCCGGACGGCTGGCTTAAAAATCACTGAACTCATCGTCATCAAACGGAATCACTTCTTCGGGCTTCACTTCCCTGGCCGGCAGGGCCTTGAGGTCTTTGCGGGGCGCCGGATCTTTGCGGTTCCGGTCGTACCCGGGCTTTGTAAGGGGAGCGTAATCCTTATGTTCCGATTTGGCGGGCGTCCGGTCCTGCAAGGACGCAGCGCGGCGAATTTTGAACATGGCCATGGAGGAGGCCAGTTCCTGGGCCGTGGCGGCATTGTCCTGGGTAACTTTGTCCATTTCGGCAATGGCCTTGCTGATCTGTTCAAAGCCGCTGGCCTGCTCCTTTGAGGCGGCGGCGATCTCGCTCACCAGATCGCCGATTTTTTCCGATCCCTCGCCCACGGTGGTGAAGACCTCGTTGGTCACTGAAACCAGTTTCGACCCCTCCCCGATTTTGTTCACCGTTCGCTCGATCATGGCGGCCGTTTCCTTTGCGGCGCCGGCAGCCCGCATGGCCAGGTTGCGCACCTCCTCGGCCACCACCGCAAACCCCGCCCCCGCTTCCCCGGCCCGGGCCGCTTCCACGGCGGCGTTCAGCGAAAGGAGATTGGTCTGGAAGGCGATCTCGTCGATGGCCTTGATGATCTTGGAGGTATCTTTGCTGACGTCGGAAATCTCGTTCATAGCTGCGGTCAGCTTTTCCAGAGAAGACATGGCCCCCTTCATATCGCCATGGGTTTTCATGACGATCTCATTGGCCTGCTCTGCGCTCTGGGCGTTCTGTTTGGTCATGGAATCCAGCTCTTCCATGGAGGAACTGGACTCTTCCAGAGAGGCGGCCTGCTGTGAGGCGGCCTGGGAAAGGCTTTCCGACGCCGCCGCATTGGCGCTGATGGTCAGCGACAGATTTTCAACGACCTTGTCCAGCGACCGGAGCAACTGCCCGGTCTCATCTTTACGGTCAGTGTCCACATGGACGGTGAAATCGTTTTCAGCCAGTCGATCGGCCGCGGAGACTGCCTGACGCAGGGGGCGGGTGATGCTGCGGGTGATGAAAAAGGCGAACAGAAACCCGAGAACGATCAGCGCGGCCGTCACGATCAAACTGAACCTCACGGCCCACTGATTTGCGGCCTTCGCTTCCTCCGTGGACTCCGTCGCATTCCTTTCGGCCGTTTTGATAAACCCGGCGACGGCGTCGGATATGGCGTTCACCTGACGGGTGCTGCTTCCTTTCATAATCTGACCAGCGGCGCGGCCATCGGCGGCCAGCATCTCTTCGATAAGTTCCTGGCGGATCGGCTTCCATTGTTCAAACAATGCTCCGGCCGATGCAACGGCCGCTTTGTTGCCGGGCCACCGTTCCTCGATGATCTTGAAATCGGCCTGGATCTGTTTTTCATATTCAGGAATTTCCGCTGCGGCGGCCCGGATTGCCGCCGGCGTTTCAGCCAGTCTGACATCCTGGGTGGCGCGATGAATACGAACGGTGTTGGCGTCGATCCGGAGGGCCGCCTTGGTGACGGTGAACGAGTGGTCATACAACTCGCTGGTGTGCCCGGCCAGCTTGTGCAGGTAATGGATGGAGACATAAGCCAGGATACATCCTATAATCAGCAAAATGCCGAATCCGAACCCCAGGCGATAACCGATCTTCACATTTTTGAGCGACATTGGCGAACCCCGTTGATATGCTGACTGATCTCTTCTCATTGTCGGAACAACGCTTTCCTCCCGGAAAATTCAACCCAGGGAACTAAATACAAATTAGCGCCGTTGAAATCAAGTGAATTCTGCGGCGGCATCCAGGATGTCGGCTGTTGCAGGATAATCCCCCGCCTCGCGGTTCCGGTACAAAAAATAGACCTCGTTTCCGGGTCCTGCCACAATCACGCCCCCCTGCTGGAGGGCGTCGCCCTGAACGGCCCTGCTCCCGTGGCCGGAAAGAACCGATCCCGCCAGGGAGACCAGCGATTTCAAGCCCAGCATTCCGCCCATGCCGTGCTTGAAACCGAGTGCTTTGTAAGCGGCTTTGTCCGGATCGGTGTAGATCTCCCCGGACCAGCCGGTGGCCTGGCGGAAAGGGGGGATTTGATCGGATCGGCCGTTGCCGACGACCGCCCGCCCCAGGCCCGCTTTCTCGAAATCCTCCCGCGCTTTTTCCATGTCGGCCACCTGCCGACGGGCGATGGGTCAGCCGAAATGGCGGATGAAGATCAGGGCCGTTGCCCGTTGCCGCCAGAGCGACGCGATATCGATTTCAGCGCCGGTCTCATCCAGCACCGTCAGTCCGTCCAGAGCCTTCAGGATCTGTTTGTTTTCCGTCATGATGGTTTCCCCCTTTTCCTGATACCCGGTCTGCCGGGTCTCGCCATGATGGCAGGTTCCGCACCCTTTTTCAAACCCGAAACCTTCGATCCGCCGGAATGTCATCCGCAATTCACGCCTCGTCCCCTTCTCCCCCTTGAGTCTCTGGACCGTCGGGGCGCAACG
This sequence comes from Desulfobacteraceae bacterium, assembly GCA_011390065.1. GTDB lineage: Bacteria > Desulfobacterota > Desulfobacteria > Desulfobacterales > JAABSP01 > JAABTD01. The sequence goes on along the minus strand of JAABTD010000050.1, from coordinate 2,848 downwards.
CCACCCCGGCCATTTGGGCCAATGTTTCCAGGGTCTCCCTCGCCTGTTTAAATCGGAATCCCCGGATCTGACGATCGAGGGTTCTGAGCGGCTCGGCGCAGGCCCTGTCCCTCAGTCCGGCGGCCAGGCGCCGGAAGGACCGTTCCGCCTGAATGTCGTGGCGTGTCAGCAGGAGATCCAGCGTCCGGAACCGCTGGACCATTTCCTCCGGCGTCACGGGCCGGTCGGCGGCCGCCGGGGCGACGGGTTCGGGGGATTCGGCATCGAGTCGATCAACCGCCGCCGCCACTTCGACTATGGCATTTTCCAGGTCATCGAAATCGGCGGGCGCGGGCGGTTTCTCTTCCTCGCGGAGCCCGCTTTCCAGGTTGGAAACGATCCGGAACAGAGTCCGGGCCGAACAATTGCCCGCCACCCCTTTCAGGGTGTGGGCGAGCATCCGGGCCTCTTCCCGACGGCCGGCGGCCAGATGGCTTCGGAATTGGTCCGCCGCATCGCCGTATTCGTCGACCATCTGGCGGAGCAGCCGGGCCAGGAACCGGCGGTTCCCCATGAACCGCTTCCGGGCGTCTGCAACGTCGATGCCCGGCAGATCAGCGGGAAACGGCAACGTCGCTCCCCCTTCCCGTTCCGGGACTTCAGGCGCTTTTTTCTTCCGCGGCGCCCGCTTCGCCTCTCCTCTGGGGAGCCACCGGTTCAAGGCGCCGAACAGCTGGCTCAAATCCAGGGGTTTAATGACGACGTCGACCATGCCCGCCGCCAAACATTTTTCCCGTTCCTCGGGCAGTGCATGGGCGGTCATGGCGATGATCGGCGGATCGGCGGGATCGGGCCGGATCATCCGGATGCGGCGGGCGGCCTCATACCCGTCCATTTCGGGCATCTGAATATCCATGAGGACCAGATCGACGCCCATTCCTTCCATGGCGGCCAGGGCCTCGCGGCCGTTTTCCACCATGAACACCCGGACCCCCTCCGCCTCCAGAAGTTTCCGGACCACTTCCTGATTGATGGGATGGTCTTCCGCCACCAAAATGCGGGCGCCGGCCAACTCTTCGGCAAGATGCTCCTCGCCGTTTCCGGCCTCCGCCGGGAGGACGTCGCCTTCTTCCATGAAAACCGTGAAACTGAAGGTGGAGCCCATCTTCTCCCCGCTGACCAGCTGGATGCGCCCGCCCATCATCTCCACGAGCTGTTTGGAAATGGCCAGTCCGAGCCCGGCGCCCCCATATTTCCGGGAGGTGGAATCGTCGCACTGGGTAAAACTTTCGAAAATGTCCGAAAGCCGGCTCTGAGGAATGCCGATTCCCGTGTCGGCCACCTTGAACTCCAGGAGAATGCCGCCGTCTTCCTTTCGCTCCAGCACATGGCCGGTCACGGCGATGCGGCCCCCCTCCGGGGTGAATTTGAGGGCGTTGCCGATCAAATTGATCAGCACCTGTTTCAACCGGAGCGCTGAGCCGACCAGAACCGACGGGAAATCCCGTGAAAAATCGAAAACCAGATCGATCCCTTTTTCCATGGCCTTCCCCGAAAACAAGTGGGCCAGCTGCCGGGCCATGGGGTCCCAGGCGAAGGGCGCTTTTTCCAGGCGGAGCTTCCCCGCCTCGATCTGGGAAAAATCAAGGATATCCCCGATGATCCCCAGAAGCGTCTGGGCCGACGCATGAATCTTATGGAGTTGCGATTTCTGGTCCAAAGAGAGGTCCGGCGAGCGGCGCATTACGGTGATCATGCCCGTGACGGCCCCCAGGGGCGTCCGGATCTCATGGCTCATGTTGGCCAGAAAGCGGCTTTTGGCCAGCGCCGACGCTTCGGCCGCCTCCTTGTCCATCTTGAGCCGTTCGGCCCGTTTCCAGGGCGTGATGTCCTGCATCAACCCCTCATAGAGGATCGCATTTCCATCCAAATCCCGCACCACATGAACATTGACCATCACGGGCACGCTGCCGCCGTCGGCCCGGCGGCAGACCGTCTCGACGGCAACGGCGTAGTCGTCCTTTTGGAACTGTTCACGGAACCGGTTCCGCTGGTCCTCTTCAACCTTGACGTGAGTGAGAAAATCGACGCCTTCCCGGATCATCGCCTGGGGCGACCCATATCCCAGCATGGATGCCAGGGCCGGGTTGGCCATGAGAATCCGGCCTTTGGGATCGATCTGAAAGATCCCCTCAGCGGCGTTTTCCACGATGGAGCGGTATTTTGCTTCGGATGCCGTCAGGGCCGCCTCTTTGGCCTGGATGGTTCCGGCCATCCGGTTGAAGGCCCGGGCCAGCTCCCCCAGCTCATCCCGGCGGTTATCGACGATGGGATCCACCGGCCCGCCCGATTCCAGCGCCGTCACGCCGGCTTTCAGCTGTTTCAGGGGGCGGGTGAACCGCCGGACGGCGATGAAAGACAAAATCGATCCCAATACCCAGAACGTCAGCCCCACCAGCCCGGACTTCCAGACCAGGTTCCGGAACTCGCGCTTCAGCTTGGTTTTGTCCACGCAGATGCCGATCCAGCCTGAAACAGCCGCAGACGATGCCGACGCCGGGGTCGCGCGCCCCGCCTCCAGAAAAAGAGACTCTTCGGTCTGATACGGCGCGGCGGGCGCCACCGGGGACCAGAATTCCACCACGTCCGCCTTCTCCCGGATGTAAATTCCGGAAGCCGCCCCGGCCCGTGCGGCCACCGTTTTCATAATCCGGGATTCGGGTTCTCCCACCGATGCGGCGTAACGGGACCGGTCCTGCCAGGTGAGCAGGTCCCCCCGGTCGTTGTAGATCATGATCTGGATGACCTCGTCCTGACCGAAGGCGCTGTCGATGACGTCTTTGAGCAGATCCTCGCTTTCGGAGAGCAC
>JAABTD010000432.1 GCA_011390065.1 Desulfobacteraceae bacterium | reverse complement strand
CACCTTTCCCATCTGCGCACGGATGAAAATGAAGCTTTGGATGTCGCGGCGGCCTATGTCGTCAAGGGCCTGCAAGACGATGAAACAGTTTGCATTGTGGCGCCTGGCGGCAAAACGCGCCGCATCATGGATGTCTTGCAGCAAAAGATCGAAAATGTGGAAAAATGTTGCACAACCGGCAAACTCCACCTGAGTCAGGGCGCGGAGACGCCCGAGCAGCAAACAAAGCACCTGTTGGACCTGGCGGCGCAAACCGAGGGACGGCTGAGAGTCTTCGGCGACATGACATGGACCCGGGATAAGGGCTGGCGGATGGGAGACCTGGCCCGGTTGGAAAAAACCTTCAATCAGTCGCCGCGGCCCGGCGGATGCCTTTTTCTCTGCCAATATGCGCTTAACACCTTTACAGGCCGGGAGACCATGATGGCGGTTGAAACGCACACCCACAGCATCTACCGCGGACAGATCAAGGAAAACCCTTACGCTCAATAGCTTATTTTACAAGGAGGGACGATGAAAACATTGCAGGAACAGCTTCAGGGGATCAAAGCCAAAACAGCCGGCATGATGACGCCGGAAATCGAGGCCGCCATGAAGAAAGGCTTTGAACAACTGCGGGAAAAGAACGTGCCGGACAGGGCGCTCAAGGTGGGGGATGCGGCCCCGGCCTTTTCTCTCCCCGATGCTCAGGGCGAAATGGTGGATTCACGGACGCTATTGAAGCAGGGTCCGCTGGTGGTCCTTTTCTACCGCGGCAAATGGTGACCGTACTGCAACGCGGAGCTGGCAGCTCTGCGCGAAAGCTATGCCGACATTCAGGCGGCCGGCGGAGAACTGGTCGCCATATCGCCGCAGCTTCAGACCTATGCACGGGAGCTGGTCAAGGAGCGCCGATTGCCTTTTCCGGTGCTCAGCGACAAGGGCAATTCGGTCGCCGACGCGTTCGGCGTCGCGTTTACCCTGCCCGACAGCATGCGGTGGGTCTACGAGGAGGTGTTCAAATTCGACCTGCCGACCTACAACGGGGATGACAGCTGGCGGCTGCCCATGCCCGCAAGGTTCATTCTGGATCGAAATGCCGTGATTCAGGCGGCCGACGTCAACCTCGATCACACGGTTCGTCCCGAACCGGCGTCGGCCATCGAAGCGCTGAAGCGCCTTCAGTCCTGAAAAATCGGCGAAACCGTGGGCTTTGCCCACTCTAACACTTCATCACAAGGAGGAATCATGAAAAAAGCGATGCGTTTAACGACGGCGATTGTGCTGGCCCTGGCCTGCGCCATTGGGGTTTCAACTGCCGGCGAATCCATGCCCGGCGCGGATGCGGACGCTTTGTGGCAGTACATCACAAAGACCAGCCCCTATGAGAAATGGGAATTCTGGCCGGGTTATGACGGCATCTATCCCGGAAAAAGCCCCCACGGCGCTTTTCTCAAACTCTATGCAAACCCCCCCGCCATAGAAGCGGCCAGGGCCGGGAAACCGATGCCGGACGGCGCCATCATCGTCAAGGAAAACTACGGAAAGGACAAAAAATCGCTGATGGCGGTAACCCCCATGTATAAGATCAAGGGCTACAATCCGGACGGCGGCGACTGGTACTGGGCCAAATACAAAGCCGACGGAACCGTCGATGCCGCCGGCCAGCCCAAGGGCTGCATCAGTTGTCACAGCGTGAAAAAAGATTCAGACTGGCTGTTTACCGAACCCAAATAAACAACTCCCAAGTCGGTGGCGGGCCGCGCGATTCGTGGTCGCGCCTCCGGCTGTTGCTTACAGGGCAGGCCCCCCGGTCTTGCTCGAAGGCCATTCCGGACTGAGCGATATCCTCCAGATCACATATCAAATAAAACATTTCTGAAGAGAACGAACCGATGATTCTTGCAGTTCACTCCAGCCCGAAAAAAGACGGCAATCTGGAACGGATGGTCATCCGGGTCGCCCAAGCCTCCGGCCTTGAATATGAAATGCACCGCCTGTCCGAAATGGACCTTTCTCATTGCACGGGCTGCGTCCGCTGCGCAAGGACCCGGCGCTGCATCCTAAAAGACGACATGGACCTGCTTTACGACAAGATCGAGGCGGCCGACGGCCTCATTCTCGGCGGCGTCAACTACAACGGGCGTTTCAACGCGCTGGCCCATATTTTTTTGGAAAGACTTTTGATACCCCTCCTTGCTTTTCCTGCGGCATGGGTCCGGAGTGTCGCGTCGGCATGCCGGCGCTGAATTGGTCCCGGAAAGAGTTCGAGGCGTTTACAAAGGTGGAAAAGGAAATGTTCCAGCGATTCGAAGACAACCCTGATGCCGTGTTCGGCTGTGATCGGCTCGGACAGACGCTGGCGGCGGCCGTAAAAGGGCAATGGGGCCGGCCCAGAAGCGGCAGATCGGAAGAGCG
>JAABTD010000230.1 GCA_011390065.1 Desulfobacteraceae bacterium | reverse complement strand
CGCGGCCAGCCCGGTCTGGTCTGCTGGTTCGGCGAACTGCTGACCGAGACCTACAATCCGGGCGGGGAGCGGACCATCGACGCGCCGGTATGGGAGGAGGTCCATCAAAAAGCCCTGCACAAAGAATGGAACAATTCCATTTTGAACCTGATCAAGAAGGCCCAGGGTGAATACGCGGAATACGTGCTGGAACTCTTCGCCCGATCAGACTTGCCCTTCAGCGTCCGGGCCGAATGGTGTGCTTATCTCTATCTGAACGGCGTCATCGACGAAAAGACGGTTGCGGACGGCGGCGGGAAAACAAAAATGGTCTGCCGGTTTTCCTCCCCTTTTGTTCAACGCTGCCTTTTCGACGCCTTCACCCTGGATCTGATCGGAGAGCGGACGCCGATCCTGCCGCTTTCGCCGACCGACAGGATCACGGACGTTCTAAAGGGACCCGAAATCGATCTCGCGGGTCTGATGGAACGGTACAAAGCCTATCTGAAGCGCCTCAAGGCAAAGGGGTTGAATCCCTGGAAAGGCCAGCCCCGCCGCGCGGACTTGCGCCTGACCGAAGCGGTGGGGCATTTTCACCTCTATGCCTGGCTCCGGATGGCCATCGGCAGGCACTGCGCCGTCAGTCCGGAGTTTCCCACAGGGAACGGCAGGGTGGATCTGCGCCTGGAGTGCGGGGAGAAGATCGGAATCATTGAAGTAAAAAGTTTTACGGAACTGGCCGAGTTCGAGGGATCGCTGCCTCGGGCCGCGGAATACGCCAGGCAACTGTCGCTGGAGCAGGTGATGGTTGCGCTGTTTTCGCCGGTCGAGGACGAGGCGGTTTTGGACCAGCTTTCTCGCGAGGTGATTTGTGACGGGGTTCGGGTGACGGTGGTCGCCATTGGGTGGGAATGAAGACCGGCATATGAAACGGAAAACTGAGAAAAATCGGACATCCCTTAAAATACAATACCCGTGAATGAATGAGATTCAGTCGGTCTTTTTACCCGTAAAACAGCCTTCCAGGCTGTTCTACGGAGAATTCGTTCACGGGTATTGGGTTTAGCCCCCGGCAAATCGGCCAAGGCGCCGGCTACCGGGTGCTTCTCGCCGCCCGCTGCCGGGGGCTGAACCCCCCGGCAAGTAAAGCAACCGCCCTGAAGGGCGCTCGAAAGATTTTGGCTATCGATAAACGCACTGGAAGTGGAAAAAGGGCCTCATGCCCCCGCCAGCTCTAATGTCCCGAGCCCCCTTCAGGGGGCTTCCCTTTCTTGCCGGGGGGTTCAGCCCCCGGCAAATCGGCAAATCAGCCACCGACTGAATCTCATTCATTCACGGGTATTGCCGCGAAATACAGTCTTTCCCTTATTGTGACCGTTGTCGATCTCTGTGATAATAACGAGATAATCTCACCGCCCCAGGGCGGCGCCGCCCGATCATTTTGCGATTTAGACACCACCCGGAGACGAACACATGGCTGACTGGTACAAGCTGACGACCGAGGATGCGCTGGAGGAACTGGACGCCGACGCCGACGGGTTGACCGCCGAAGAAGCCCGGAAGCGGCTGGAAACCCGCGGCCCCAACGAGCTGGAGGAAAAAGGAACCCGCGGCGCCTGGCTCATCCTGCTGGAGCAGTTCGCCCAGACCATGGTGATCATCCTCATTGTGGCGGCGGCCATCTCCGGCTTTATCGGCGACTATCTGGAGGCCGGCGCCATCATGGCCATCGTGTTGCTTTTCGCCATCCTGGGCTTTGTGCAGGACTATCGGGCGGACCGGGCCATGGCGGCCTTGCGGGAGATGGCGGTGCCCGAGGTGCGGGTCCGTCGGGGCGGCGAGGATGTGGAGATCTCCGCCAAGGAACTCGTGCCGGGGGACGTCCTCTATCTGGAGGCGGGCAACGTGGTCCCGGCGGACCTGCGCCTTCTGGAGGTCAACGACCTCAAGGTGGACGAGGCGGCCCTGACCGGCGAATCGGAATCGGTCAACAAGCATGCCCGGCCCATCGACGAGGAAGACCCCGCGCTGGGGGATCGGAAGAACATGGCCTTTTCCGGCACGGTGGTCAACAGCGGCCGGGCCAGAGGGCTCGTGGTGGAGACCGGGATGGCCACCGAAATGGGCAACATCGCCGCCATGATCCAGGAGGGGGAGACGGGCCGGACCCCCATGCAGCAGGAGCTGGACAGCGTGGGCAAGATGCTCGCCGCCGGGGGCATCGTGGTTTCCGTCATCGTGGCCGCCATCGGTTATTTTTTTCTGGATCAGGCCCTGAAGGAGATGTTCCTGGTGGCGGTCTCTCTGGCCGTGGCGGTGGTGCCCGAAGGGCTGCCCGCCGTGGTCACCCTGACCCTCTCCCTGGGATCCCAGCGGATGCTGTCCCGGAACGCCCTGGTCCGCAAGCTGCCGGCCGTGGAAACCCTGGGCTCGGTGACCACCATCTGCACCGACAAGACCGGCACCCTCACCCAGAACCGGATGTCGGTGACGGAGGTGGTGCTGCCGGACATCCGGTTCGAGCTTTCCAGCCTGGAAGAACCAGAAGCCCCCTCGCTGGAGACCCATGACGGGAAACGGTTCAAACCCGTCCCCCATCGGGCTCTGCTGTTGCTGGCGGGCGGCGCCCTGTGCAACGACGCCCGGCTGGAAAAAGACCCGGAAAACGACCGGATCAAAACCAAAGGCGACCCCACCGAAGGGGCCTTGCGGCTGGCCGCCACCCGGGCCGGTCTCAGCTTCCCGACCCTGGAAAAGCAGTTTCCGAGAACCCATGAACTCTCCTTCGATTCCGACCGGAAGCGGATGACCACATTTCACGACCTCCCGGAAAACAGAGACGACCTGCCCAACCGCTTCGGAACGCTGCTGGGCGACGGAAACGCCCACATCGCCGTCACCAAGGGCGCCGTGGACCCGCTGCTGGAGATCGCCACCGGAGTCATGACCGACGAGGGTGTCCGGGAGATGGACGACGGGATGCGGGAGCAGATCCTCTCGGACAATCGGTCCCTCACAAAAGGCGGCATGAGGGTGCTGGGACTGGGAATTCGATTCATGGACGCCGATCCCGGCGAAGTGGATATAGACGACGAAAAAGATCTGGTCTTCGTGGGTCTGTTCGGCCTCATCGATCCCCCCCGCCCCGAGGTGAAAGCCGCGGTGGACAAGTGCAGGACCGCCGGGATCCGGCCCATCATGATCACCGGCGACCACCCCCTGACCGCCCTCAACATCGCCCGGGAACTGGGGATCGCCGACAACGACCGGGTCCTGAGCGGGCCGGAACTCAACAAGATGACCGAGCGGGAGCTGGCCGTGGCGGTGAAGGATGTATCGGTCTTCGCCCGGGTGTCGCCCGAGCATAAACTTAAAATTGTCGGGGCTCTCCAGCGCAATGGCGAGATCGCCTCCATGACCGGCGACGGGGTCAACGACGCCCCGGCCCTGAAGAACGCCGACATCGGCGTGGCCATGGGCATCACCGGCTCCGACGTCTCCAAGGAGGCGGCGGACATGGTCCTCCTGGACGACAACTACGCCACCATCGTGGCCGCTGTCGAGGAGGGCCGCGTCATCGGCGACAACGTCCGGCGGTTCGTGAAATACTCCATCGCCGGCAACGCCGGCAAGGTGCTGGTCATGATGTGCGCGCCGCTCTTCGGCATCTCCCTGGCCCTCATGCCGCTTCAGCTTCTCTGGCTCAACCTGATCACCGACGGCCTACTGGGTCTGGGCATGAGCGTGGAGCCGCCGGAACCCCACACCATGACCCGCCCCCCCCGGAGACCCGATGAAGGCGTCTTCAGTCGCGGCGGGGTCCAGCAGGTGTTTATCGTGGGCGTCGTGATCGGGGCCGTGGCCCTGGGCGTGGGCGCCTGGTATTTCCATTACCTGGGCGACCGGGAATGGCAGACCGTCATCTTCACCCTCATCGCCTTTCTCCAGATCGGCCAGGCCCTGGCCATGCGGTCGGACCGGGAGTCCTTCTTTTCCCTCAAGCTCTTCGGCAATCCGACGCTGCTCTGGATGTGCCTGTCCATCCTGGCCATCCAGATCGCCATCCTCTATGTGCCCTATGCCCACACCTTCCTGAAAATCGTACCGCTGGATCTCGCCAATCTGGGGATCTGCGCGGCCTTCGGCACGGCCGCGTTCATCGCCGTCGAACTCTGGAAGGCCTATCGACGGGGTCGGGAGTCCCAAGAAGCGCACACCACCCAGCAGGACAAGTTCGAAGAACGCCACTGCCGGCAACTGGACAGCATCGACCAAAAACTGGCCGAACATGAACGGCTGTTGACCGACATCAGGGAAAAACTGGAAGCCCTGGCAAAGCAAAAAGGAAACGGCGGCCAAAGAGAATAGAGGACCGCGCGCCGCCGATGGGGTGTTGCACAGCCGATAATACGGTCTTCACCCGATTGCCCCCGGCGGCCGTCCGTGGGATAGTGGCAGGGTAGGATTACCCGTTGCGGAGACGCAGCATATCGAAAGGAGTGCGATCATGACCGAAAAAGAAAAACCGACCGAAGACAGCAAGATAACCGAGAATGCGGACAAGGAATCGACCGACGGCCTGGAATACTGCATCCAGCCCGGCAACCCCGAGGCGACCCGTTCCAACGAAGACGAGGACGCCTGCGATCCGGGCCTTTCCGGAACCTTCGAAGAGAAACTGTAAGAGAAGGAGGACGCCATGACCATGTCGACGCCAGCCGGCAGCAAGATGATAATGGATCTTGAAAAAATGGGACAGTTCAACGCCGAGGGATGTCCGGCCTGCGGCCGGAAATTCGAAATGGGCGAAACCGTGGTGGCGGCCTGCGGCGCCTGGGAGGGCGGCCCTAAGTTCATCCACGAGAACGAAGCCGTCTGGGACGATAAAAACAAGCAGCACGTGGAGCGAAAGTGTTACCAGGCGGACCGGGCCACGGGAGCGCGGTAATGGTTTCGATACTGACCCTCACGCTCAATCCCACCATCGACAAGAGCGCCGAGGTCGATCACGTGATCTCGGAAAAAAAACTCCGCTGCCGATCCCCCCGGTATGAACCGGGCGGCGGCGGCCTCAATGTCTCCCGGGCCATTCAGCAACTGGGAGGGGCATCTGAAGCGCTCTATCTGGCCGGCGGTCTTCAGGGCCGCCGGCTGCAGGACCTCCTCGACGAAGGAGAACTGAACCATCGACCTGTCCCCATCGCGGAATCGACCCGGGAAAACCTCATCATCTACGAAGACAAATCCGGGGAACAGTACCGGTTCGGCATGCCGGGTCCGGAGGTTTCGGAACCGGAGTGGCGCGGCCTTCTCGATTCGCTCCGGGACCGCGATCCGACCCCTGATTACCTCGTGGCCAGCGGGAGTCAGCCCCCCGGGGTTCCCGATGATTTCTACGCCCGCCTGGCGCGGCTGTGCCGAGACAAAGGGACGCGGATGATCCTGGACGCCTCGGGCGCTCCTCTGGTCGAGGCGGCCCGCGAAGGGGTGTTTCTGATCAAACCCAATGTGACGGAACTCAAAACCCTGGCCGGAGAAGAAGATTTTGAAGACGAGAACCACCTGGAAGAACTGGCCTGCCGCCTGACCCGGGACAGGGGAGCGGAAGTGGTGGTCGCTTCCCTGGGCGCGGCAGGGGCCATGCTGGTATGGGAGGATCAATGCCGGCGACTGCGGGCCCCCACCGTCCCCATCAAAAGCAAGGTCGGGGCCGGCGACAGCATGGTCGCCGGCATCGTCCTTGGCCTGGCGAGAGGGCATTCCATCATCGAAGCGGCCCGTTTCGGCGTGGCCGCCGGCGCCGCCGCGGTGATGACGCCCGGCACCGAATTATGCCGGAAAGAGGATACGGAACGGCTTTACCGCCAGATGGCGGCTAATGACCGACATTGAACAGGCCGCCACGAACAGGCGTCCATAATGGACCGCCATCCCGGCCGGCGGGGTGGTCCATTCAAAAAGGATTCTCAAGGCGTTTTGCGGGTTACCCGCCGGTTATCCACAAAAGCCCGGAACTGTTTTTTCTTGGCGCTGCAGACCGGGCAGTTGTCCGGCGCATCGCCTTCGAGAGTGTATCCGCACACATCGCACACCTGAATCGGGTCAAGATCCACGTCATTGCCGGCATCCACCGCTCTTTTCGCCTTTTCGAACAATTCCTTGTGTTTTTTCTCGGTCTGGTAAGACCAATGGAAGCTGCGGTAAGCGCCGTCCTCTCCCTGGAGCTTGGCGACCTCCATATAGACCGGGTACATCTCAGTGATCTCGAACTGCTCGCCTTCAACGGCCAATTTCAGGTTTTGCGCCGTTTTTCCCGGGCCGAAGGTTCCTTTGCTGCCGGCGATGAACCCGCCGTCGAGATGCTTCAACTCGCGGTAATGGTCGCCGGCGTGGATGTACTCGGCGTGGGCGATCGCCTCGAACAGCCGCGCCACGTTGGGAAAATTCTCCTTTTCGGCCTGATTTGAGAAATGGCGATACCGCATATTGGCCATGCTTTCGCCGCCGAATGCATTGATCAGGTGTTGTTGGGTCATCTCTTTCATGAAACGCCTCCTTTTCCTTTTCGAAAATATTCCGGCAATGAACGGCTTTTGATAGTAATCCGATTCATCTTACAAAAATACCCTGTAGTGGGAAATAAGAAAAAACCCCTAAAAGCGGAATATAAGGACGGTATTTCCGTTGAAGAATCCGTCAGGGAAGTGTACATTGCAGCGGATGAAAACCCATGGTTCCCATCCAGCTGCGTCCCCCCTGACGCCGACGCCGCAAATTTCTCCGGCCGATTACAGCGCCTTTAGGGATCGGCTGGCAACCCTGCTGCAATCCGTTCTATCCCTGGAAATCATCGACGCTTCGCACCGGCGGACCCTGCGGACGGTGCGCAACAAAGTGCTCGAAGACCGGTTCCGCTTTGTGCTGGCCGGTGAATTCCAGTGCGGCAAATCGACCACCTTCAACGCCCTGTGCGACGGCCGGGAATTGAGCCCCCGGGGCGCCGGGGTGAAGACCAGCGGATGCGTGATCGCCGCCTCCCATCTCTCGGACCCGGGCAAAGCGCCGTTCGCAGCCGTCCAGTGGCGCACCTCGGAGGAATTGATCCACGGCATGGTCGATTTGCTCTATCCCCGCCTCCGGCGACAGGCGCCGGAACGGTTCGGGGGGGATGTTCATGACCGCGGTCGAACCGCCCTCGACCTCGATGATCCGGCGGACCGCGCTCTTCTGACGGCGGCGGCCGGAGAAGAATGGGCCGCGTGGCGGCAGGACCGGGCCGGGTATGATCCGGATCGGCGGGGTCGCCTCGATATCCTGCGATGCGCGACATTGATTGCCCGCTACGGGGCCGACGACGCCCTCCATGGGCTGCGGTCTCAAACAACGTTTTCCCTGGAAAACGCCCGGGAATTCATGACCTTCCCGGTTGATTGGGAGTCCCGGTGGATGGCCGGAGATCCGAATCGGTTTTCCATCGAGGAGGTGCTGTTCATCTTCATCCGGGCCATCCGGCTCCATTTCCCGTCTCCCAACCTGAGCCGGCTGGGGTGCGTGATCGTGGACTGCCCCGGCCTTTTCGCCGGCCGGTGGGACACGCGGGTGGCCCGGGCCGCCATGGCCGACGCCGACGCCGTTTTGTACCTTTTCGACGGCTCGCGGCCGTTGAAGCGCTCCGACCTCAAAGCCCTGGAATTTATCCGCAGCAACGATATGACCCACAAGCTGTTCTACGGGTGCAACCTCCGGGGACTGTCCGCGGCCGACAGCGACCGGGTTCTGGACGCCAGCCTGATCTCCCTGCGGCAGGAAGGGTTTGCAGCCCCCCCGGACCGGGTCGTCGCCTTCCACGCCCTGCTGGGGATGACCGCGGCCCGGGCTGAAAACCGCCTCCGGGAACGGGAAAATGATCCGGCGGCGGAAACCGCCTTTGAACAGCTGCTGGACGAGATCCGCCAGATGCTGTCGGTATTGGGCGTATCCGCGCTGGAATCCGCCGCCGATCTCATCGCTCTGGCCCGCCGGAGCAGCGGCCTGGACCGCCTGATGAGCATGGCGGAAACCGCCGTGGTCCGCCGGAAGGCCCGGTCGATTCTCATCGATAACGGGGCCCGCATCGCCTTGGACGCCCTCCGGGAGACGACGG
>JAABTD010000431.1 GCA_011390065.1 Desulfobacteraceae bacterium | reverse complement strand
GTGTCATCACTAACAACATTATGAGGTAATTTATGGACGCGACATGGACAAACATTTTCTGGTTTCTGGTAATCGGTGCCCTCTTTTTCATGATGATGCGCAAGGGTGGATGCTGCGGTGGACATGACCCCAAAGAACAAAAGCAGAAGATCAACCCAAGCAAAACCGATCATCAATAAAAATCTTCAGCAAGAAGAGGTATAAATCATGCAAGATCCTGTATGCGGCATGGAGGTCACCTCCGATTCCAAAGGGGGAACAACGCAGTGGCATGGAGAAACCTACAGCTTCTGCTCGGATAAGTGCCGAGAAAAGTTCACGGCAGATCCCGAGGCCTATGTAACGGATCCTTCAAAAGATCCGGTCTGCGGCATGACCGTGAGCAAAGAGAAAAGCGCCGGTTCCTATACCCACGACGGGACGGAGTATCTGTTCTGTTCCAGCAAGTGCCGCGATAAATTCAAGAATGATCCCGACGCTTACCTTCATCCACAGCCAAAGAAAAACGATCCGGCAGATACATCACGGGAATATACCTGCCCAATGCACCCCGAAATTGTCCAGCAGGGGCCGGGTAGCTGCCCCAAGTGCGGCATGGATCTGGAGCCGATGACCGCATCCGCCGATGACGCAGAAGAGGAAGAAGCGGCTATTCGGAGCTTGAAACGCAAGACCATTGTCGCCGGTGCATTAACTCTGCCGGTTATGTTTCTCGCGTTCGACAGCATGATTCCCGGACTCTCCTTTGAAGGGGTCCTTTCAGCGAAGCTGCAGGGCTGGTTAGAGCTTATTCTGGCGACACCCGTCATTCTGTGGGCGGGCGGCATGTTTTTCACCCGAGGCTGGCAGTCCATCATCAACCGCAATCTGAACATGTTCACTCTGATCATGCTTGGCGTCGGTGCGGCCTATTCCTATAGCGTTATAGCGGTCTTGTTTCCGGAGCTCTTCCCGGAATCCTTCCGCCAGCAGGGTGAAGTCGCCCTCTATTTCGAGGCCGGCGCGGTCATCACCACCCTGATCCTGTTCGGGCAGTGGCTCGAAGCCCGCGCCCGGCGGCAGACCGGCCAAGCTATCCAGAGTCTGCTGGGTCTTGCAGCCAAGACCGCGCACCGGCTCAAGGAGAATGACGAAGAAGAGGACGTGGAGATCGACGCCATTGAAAAGGGTGACCGTTTGCGTGTACGTCCCGGCGAAAAGATCCCCCTCGACGGCGTCATTCTCGACGGGAAAAGTACCATTGACGAATCCATGCTCACCGGTGAGCCGATCCCCGTGAAGAAAGGCGAGGACGACAAGGTCATCGGCGCCACGGTTAACCAGACCGGAAGTTTCATCATGCGCGCTGAGGCCGTGGGCGAGGAAACCATGCTCTCGCAGATCGTGAAGATGGTGGCTGAAGCCCAACGCAGCCGGGCCCCCATTCAGAAACTGGCCGACCAGGTCGCCGGTTATTTTGTCCCTGCGGTTGTCCTGACCGCCCTGATCGCTTTCGGGGTCTGGGCCGTCTTCGGTCCCGCACCGGCCATGGCCTACGCCATCGTCGTGGCCGTTTCTGTGCTGATCATTGCCTGCCCCTGTGCGCTGGGTCTGGCCACCCCCATGTCGATCATGGTCGGTATCGGCAAGGGAGCCCAAAACGGAATCCTGATCAAAAACGCCGAAGCCATCGAACGTGCCGAAAAGATCACACACCTCATCACCGA
Source organism: Desulfobacteraceae bacterium (assembly GCA_011390065.1). Lineage (GTDB taxonomy): Bacteria > Desulfobacterota > Desulfobacteria > Desulfobacterales > JAABSP01 > JAABTD01. The sequence goes on along the minus strand of JAABTD010000431.1, from coordinate 701 downwards.
CAAAACCGGCACTCTCACCGAGGGTAAGCCGTCGGTGGTCGATGCGCAAACGCCGGACGGCGTTAAAACCGACGACCTGCTGCGTTTGGCGGCAGCTGTTGAATCCCAGTCCGAGCACCCGCTTGCCCGGGCTGTTGTCGATAAAGCCAAGGACGAAGGTCTTGATCTGCCGGACATCACCGATTTCGAGAGCACCACCGGTGGGGGTGTCCAGGCCAGGGTCGTTGGCAAAATGATTCGCATCGGCAAGCGGAGCTTCCTCGAAGCAGAAAAAATCACCATTCCCGACTCTTTGAGCCAGGAGGCGGAGCGTCTCCAAAGCGAGGCCAAGACGGTGATCTGGGCGAGCCGCGACGATCAGCTCCTCGGCCTGATCGCCATTGCTGATCCGATCAAAAAGACCTCGAAAGAGGCCATCACATCGCTACACGAGATGGGAATCACCGTGGTCATGTGCACCGGGGACAATCCGCGCACAGCCAAAGCCGTAGCCAAAGAACTGGGGATCGACGAAGTGCATGCCGAAGTCTCTCCAGAGGATAAACAACGCATCGTTAATGAATTGAAGGCCAAGGGGCATCGCGTTGCCATGGCGGGTGACGGCATCAACGACGCCCCCGCCCTGGCCGCCGCCGATGTGGGTGTCGCCATGGGCACCGGCACGGACGTTGCCATTGAGAGCGCCGGATTGACCCTTGTCA